>JAIXUU010000485.1 GCA_027483405.1 Planctomyces sp.
AGGCGATGGTTATCGGGTATCCGATGGCGTGATGACGGGTGCCAGGCGCATGGTGGTGGCGGCTACTGGCAGGGAGTCTGGCTCGATGGCTTCGAGAATTTCCTGTGTTTCTGCCGAGGCGACTGGTTCCAGAATTCTTCCAATCGGTGATAGCATTAAGAGGGGCAACAGAATCAGATCGCCAAGCATGGCGACGGCGACCAGGGCGGCCATCAGCCAGCCAAACCGGCTGATCAGCAGCAGTTCCGAGGGCATGAGCACGAGCAGGCCGAGACTCACTGCGACACTGGTTTGCCAGATGGCGGGGCCGCAATGTTCGAGTGCTCGAATCGTCGCTTCCTTACGGGTTTGACCAGCGAGCATCTGCTTCTGGAACCAGGCGATGTAATGGAGTGTGCCATCGACGGCAATCCCCAGTGCGACTGAGGCGGTGATCATGGAGCCGATATCCACCCGCTGGTTAAACCAGGCCATGAGTCCAAAGACGATGGTAATGGGCAGGACATTCGGGATCATCGAAACCAGGCCGGCCATGAAGTTTTTCAGCAAGATCACCATCACAGCCAGAATGAGTACAAAAGCGAGTCCGAAGCTGGAAATGAGACTTTCGAGCACAGCCTGCTGAGTTCTTAAAAACAGAGGAGCAGTGCCCGTCACGACGTGCATGGCGCCGGGGTGCAGTTTCAGAATTTCCTGCGTGGTGCCGTTGAGAGAATCGACCACCTGCACATAGTCGATGGGTGAGAGAATGGAGACCTGTGCGGTGATGCGCCACAACTCGTCGCCAGGGCGATTGAGTTTGTAATCTCCGGGAGTGAAGAGATCCTGACCAGATTCGGCCATTGTGTAGAACGAGGCTGAGCCGGGAATTTCACCATCTCGAATTTTCTGCTCGATCGTATTTGCGCGTTTGTTGTAGCGCGCATTTGCCAGGACAGAGGCATTGGCTTCGGGCTTCTCACTCACTGGCAGAAAGTCGGCCAGCCCCACAGCACCGCTGATTTCCGGGTGCTGCTTGATATGGGCCTCAACTTCTCGAACCGCTTCCATGCGTTCCAGAAAGTTGGTCTGCTGCTGGGCGGCGTCGTCGAAGCGAACAATCACCTCGACCGGTGTAATCCCCGCCAGATGATTTTCAATCGCGCGATAATCCTGCACGACACGTGATGACTCTGGGAAGTAACGAATGACTTTGGTTTCGGTCTGGAAGAAAATGAGGCCGTAACTTGCCACTAAACTCAGTGCGAGACAGGCAGCTAACTGAAGGTTGGTACCCGTGGCGAGCTTGTTGCCCAGCCAGCGCCAGGCATTCGAGTTCGTCTCGGCAGAGGGCGCCACCTTATCGGGCCAGAGTTGTAACAGCGATGGTACGCCGTAGACAATCATGCCGAGTGAAACGACCATTCCTATTGCGGAATAGATGCCAAAATCCCGCACGGGAGAAAGTGGACTGGTCACGAGGGATAACAGGCCAATGGCTGTCGTCAGAGCTGCCAAGAAGCAGGGCATGGCGGCATGTCGAAAGGCTTCAGAAAGTGCGAGCGAAGGATTGGTTTCTGCGCACTTGTTGTAGTAATTGACAATATGGATCGCACCGGAAAGTGTCAGGACCATCAGCAGAGACGGCATGACGACCAGCACCATGTTCATGCTGCCACCAGTAACAGGAACAATCGCTGTCGTCAGAAAGGGAACGTACATCGACACAAACAGGACAATCAACGTCTGACTGACGCGTTTGAGCATGACAAATGCGAGGGCTGTTCCTACCAGAGCGGAAAACAGCAGAACTGATTTTCGGTGCGGGAATCGCCACGGCTGCGACTCATCCCAGGCAGCGCGGGAGACGGCTCCATTGAGTTCTGTCCCCACGACAGCAGAGCCGCCGATATGCATTTCCTCTTCGCGAATACCTGAAGAAAGCACCGCTTGCCGAATGGCGGCAAGTGTCCCTTTGCGATCGGCTGTGCCGGCTTCGGAAAGGCTCACAGCCAGAGCGACGGGAGATCCCGGAATAAAGAACGCCTGCTCGACGAGGGGGTGGACAACTTCATTGGGTCGCGTGGGCTTACTCTGGAGGCTGGTGAGCCACTCGGCAATTTCGATGGTTTGCGGATGACCGAGTCGCAGGCCATTCCAGGAGATTTGTAAATCGTGGGCGTGAGAGGCATCTTCCAGAAGTTCACCTTGCGGTGAAAGAATCGTCGGAGTTGTGGCTGGTTCGGTTCCGTCTGCATCAACGGCTGTCGCGAGGACGTTGGCCGCCTCCTGATCCACAGCTTCCGCCTTGGCCATGGTCACCTGTGAAGGTGTGGAAGCTTCGACGGAAACAGAAGCTAACGTCGCTGCAGAAACCGCATCCGACATCGCAGGCTGGATGGTCACGTCAATGTGGAATTTTTCGCGAATCGCTTCGGCAAGCTGACGTTCTGTTGTCCGCAAGCGATTGCGGCCTTCGGGTGTTAGCCGCAGCTTGAGTGGCCCGGCACCGATGATCGTGCCTTCGAGCCGGCGAACGGCTTCATGAAATTCGACCCCGTTTTCAATCATCGATCGCAAGACTGTTCCGGGCTGAACAACCCGGGAGATGCAGCTCATGCCATCACGACGAATCCCTTCGGCATCAGCCACCCCCTCGAGTTTTTGGGCGAGGCGTGCAATGCGAGGATCGCTGAGGGAACTGGAATCCCAGGTGATAAAGATGCGATCTTCGACTGGGAAACGTGAATGGGCCCACTTAAGGATCTTCAGTTGCGGGTCGTCAGAAGGGAGCCAGTTTTCGACGTCATTCTGCAGGTTTGTCTGTTTGAGACCCCACAAGGCTGGTGGAATCAGAAACAGCATCAGCAGAAAAATGTAAACTCCGTATCCGTGGCCCCAAGGGTCGCGACGGTCGAAGAAATTACTGCTCATGCCCGAATTTCCTGTTGGTCAAATCTCTAAAAGATCTTCCCATCACGAAGTGTTGATGACTGGCGACGCGGCCGGTTGGATAACACTGTCTTAGCTTACTTAAACAACTAGAGGAAGACATGTTCGGCATTTCGATGTCTCTGAAACTGGCATCGCTGTAACATGGGTAAAACAGACAGTCTATGCGTGCCAGTGAATTGAAGCGCCCCTGTCCCTTTGTGAACCTTCCTGTTGTGGACCTTTCTGCGTTCCCAGAGATTTCCAGTCCATCCGCAGGTCTTTTTACGCTAAGATAGTGCGCTTAAGGAGTTGTGGAAAATTTAAAGCATCATAACTCATTCTGATTCAATTACTTAAGGCAAAAACATCTCGGCAGGGATCGACGAGCCGATTGATGGAGATTTCCCTGTGCCTATGTTTCGCCCGGATGTTGAGATGTCTGTCAGGATCACCATGAAAGCCGAATTTCGATCCCAGTGGATGGCCTCATTACTTCTTGTAACTTGTTTGGCAATTTATTGTTGTGGCTATTTCAAGAAACTGTCCGCCAGTGATCAGCCACTTGCTGAAAACTCTGCTCGACAGGTCTTTACAGCCGGCTTTGCAGAAATCGCCCTGTTCGATCTGAACAAGGTTTCTGTCGATGAAGCTCAGTCGGCACTTCCTCCCCCACTCTGGAGTTGGAAAGCGAGTGGTCGCGAGGAGTTGTCAGTTGTGCGGCAGAAGCAGTTCGGCACGACGGATGAAATCAAGCTGGTTGATGGTGGGAAGCAGTTGCTGGTCACCTCGTCGGGTGGTGGCTGTGCCTTGATTCAAAGGGTGGCGACGCCTCAAGTTCCTGCAGGGACTGTCCTGTGGTCAGCCACGGTCGCGAATGCTCACTCGATTGAACCCTTGCCAGGCAATCGAGTCGTTGTGGCGGCCAGTACGGCCAAAGCTGGCAATAAGCTGGTGGTCTTTGATCTGGCGAAAGGGGATGAGCCGCTCGCTGAGACCCCGCTGTATTCGGCTCATGGCGTGGTCTGGGATCATCAGCGGCAGAGGCTTTATGCCGTCGGTTTTCGCGAATTGAATCGCTACGAGTTAACGACTGTTGGCGATGGCAAACTGGCACTTCGTCTCGATGAAACCTATCCGCTTCCCGATGAAGGGGGGCATGATCTGCAACCTGTTCCCGATTCCCAGGATCTGAGTATTACAACTCACGATCATGTCTATCTTTTCGACCGGAACACAAAGTCATTTCGCAAGCATCCCGTTCTGGGTGATTATCAGCACATGAAATGTGTCAGTTTTCGGCGGGAGGGCCAGCAACTGGAAACTTTGTTCGTGCAAGCGAGTGACGAACATTGGTGGAGCCACTCGATGGGTCTGTTCACCCAGCCTGTTTCCATCACGATGACTGAAGCTGGTCAGGAATCGATCCGTATCGAAGCGCAACCCCCGGTGGGCATCACTCAGATTCCATTAGGTAAGCTGGGGGTCTACAAAGTTCGCTGGCTCGGGAAATAGCATTTCTCGGTGAATCACAACGCTTGCAAGTTCTGAGATATCGATCGATGTCAGCGTTTGAGAGACCCCTCCCAACGATCGTGCCAAGACACTCTTCATTCAGTTTTTTCGGTTGAATATGGCGAAATCGCTGCTTCAGTACATGCAGATGCTCGATGATCCGTCACGAAGGTGGCCGGCTCCTCCCAAAATCGAGGAGATCAAAGCGACGCCTGCGATCAAGCCTCTGGTGGGGGTTAAGCTCCTTGCATGGGATCCTTATGGGACGCTGATCCGGATTGCAGATGGCCAGCTGGAACCCATTGTGCCGCAAATGCTGCGTATGGAGATCGCCCTCGATAAAACGCTCAAAGAGTTCAATATGTGGAACAGCATGACGCGCAAACCTGGCGCGCCATGGGAGTATCTCTGGCAGATCTATCAGAAGATTGTCGAAGACTCGAAGCTGCAGGCCAAAGTGAGAAAAGGCGAAACACCTGACCCGAACATGGCCAGCTATTGGCGAAAAGTCCTGGGGAAGCTCGAACAGAAGAGTTATAGCTACGATGAATCGATCTATGGCGATCTGGACGAACTGAGTTTGAAAATTGCCTGGTTCTTTCAGGCGTCATTACAGGGCTGGGAGGTGACGGAAGATATCGCCCGGGCCTTCGAACTGTCACCGATTTCTCAGACTCTGGCAGGAGATGGACAACCCTTTACTGTCGATCAACTCACTTTGGGCATGTTGAGGAAATCAGCATCGATTGCCACCCTGAGGGAAAACTGGGGACAGCTTTCCTGGCAAACGGGCATGCGGGCTACAGCTCCGGGTTTCTGGGAGAAATTCGCGAAAAGCCTGCAATCCCATGGACTTGAGTCGGATCATGTCGCCATTATCAGCTCCCGTATGCCAGTTCTGGCGGCCGCGAAAACCTGTCATTTCAAGACAATTCTGTACGCTGTCGAGAAGTCAGGATTGATCGCTTCCAACGAAGATTTTCGAGATCCCGCGAAGAAACCTGACCGACTCTTGACGAATCCCCGTCAGATTCTGGACATTATGGCTTAGTCGATCGAGTAATTTCGTTACTCCAGATCTCTTCGCAAGGAAGGGAACTGGATTAACTCTGGCAGATTTTCAACGGATAGTGAGTTTCGCGATGCCCGCACCATCCATCTACAGCATGGACCTGGTTGATTTCGACCGCCCCATTTTTACCCTCGAACAGATTCGGGAGATCAACCCCCAGCGGTTCGAAATGGAGCAACTCACGTCCATTCTGTATGTCGATACTGAGGGACACGGCATTATCGGCTACAAGCAAGTGACCGACCAGGAGTTCTGGGTTCGCGGCCACATGCCTGGCTTCCCTCTGATGCCTGGCGTGATTCTCTGCGAATGTGCTGCCCAGCTGGCTGGCTTTTATGCCCGAAAATACCGTCTGCTGGATGGTGATTTCCTGGGCTTTGGTGGCATGAATGAAGTTCGATTCCGTGCGCCAGTCGTGCCCGGAGACCGCCTTCTGATTATGGCGAAGCTCACTCGATTGAGAACTGGCAAGCGTGCTGAATTTGATTTTCAGGGTTTTGTGGGCCAGAAGATGGTCTACAGTGGCCAGATGATTGGTGTCCCCATTGAGAAGGATCCGGCCAAAACTACCAGCGATGCCAGCGAATCGCTGGTCTGAAGGTTCTTGGATTGCCAGCGTTTACGTGAATTGAGTGCTTCCACTGAATTCATCAACAACTGCTGCCAAGACAAAGGAGGTACTTCTTCTCGCAGTGCCTTCATCCCTGCTGATCCGGCCGCAACCAGACAACCGCAGTATCTGCATCCATTCGAAGCATTGACCTGTTCAATACACATCTATGTCTTGTCGATTCTCAAGTTCTCTTTTCATTCCACGCTTGTAGATAGTATGCCCACGTTATGAATGTTGACGATGTGATCTTTGATGGCCCGCTCGTACCCGAACCTCGCCGTCGGCAGCCAGCCGAAGATTTAAGGCCCTGGTTTCAGACCGTGGAAGATGTTGGCCCGGCCATTGACCCGCAGACATTTTTCACCACGCCCGCCCCGCTGGAAGTCGATATTGGCTGTGGTCGCGGCATGTTCATGTTCAAAGCCTCGACGACAAGGCTCGACACGAACTTTCTTGGTCTCGAACTCGATTTCAAAGAAGCGCGAAGAGCTGCCAGACGTCTGGTCAGGCGTAAGCAACCCAATGCCCGCATTGTGGGGGGAGATGCTCGCGAAGTGCTCTCGAAAAAGCTTCCCGAAGCTTCTGTCACTGCGGCCCATGTCTACTTCCCCGATCCCTGGTGGAAGAAAAAGCACATGCGGAGGCGCTTGTTCAACGATCAGTTTGTCGATCTTCTGGCCCGCATTGTCATGCCCGGGGGCCATGTCCACTCATGGACTGATGTGGAAGACTACTTTGTGGTCATTAAAGGCTTGATGGACAATCACCCGTTGTTCGTATCGCTTCCGCCAGCACCTGAGAAAGAAGCGGAGCATGATGATGATTATCACACCAGCTTTGAACGCCGTAAAAGGCAGGATGGCTGGGTGATCCATCGGGGCCTGTGGCAACGTCGATAAGTGTTCAGCCCAAGAACTTCAAGAGCGTTCCATTCGCTTATCGAGGAACATTGGGTTGAATGTTGACATGGAGTGGAGGCCAGGCAGCGACTTTTGGTTCCATCGAGGTCGGAGTGGTGGCTGGTACAATTGCGGGTAGCGGACGAGC
>JAIXUU010000115.1 GCA_027483405.1 Planctomyces sp.
ACCAAGCCTTCGCGATTTTTGAAAGAAATGCGAACTGCAATCGAAACCACCACCGCTGCTGAGGGAACGGGTATTGATACTGCGGCCCGATCGCGGACCACAGGCGGACGAACCGGCCATACCGCCCCACATGGAGAAATGTTGTGAGCTGTCAACTGCCTCTGATTCTGGGGATCGAGACCTCAGGCCGTGAAGGTTCGCTGGCACTTGTCCGAGGGGAGGATATTGTCGCTGATCGTCAGCTCGAAACGACTGGGCGCCGACATGCACAGACACTCGTGGCTGAACTCGCGCAGATGTGTCACGAGGCTCAAGTGAAACCCCATGAAATCACGGCTGTCAGCGTGAGTATTGGCCCCGGAAGTTTTACCGGGCTGAGAGTGGGGTGTACTGTGGCCAAGACCCTTTGTTATACGACGGGAGCGAAACTGCTGGCGGTCGATAGTCTGCTGGCGAGCGCGACCACCTGGAGTGGCGAACATCGTCAAGTCTGGGCGATTGAAGATGCCCAGCGTGGTGAATTGTTCGTGGGGCATTACCAGCGAAGTTCAGCTGGTTTTTTGCGGAGTGATGCCATTCAGATTGTTAAGTCGCGGGAATGGCTCGCGGGCCTGACGACCACAGATGTGCTGATCGGCCCGGGATTGTCTCGAATTGTGGAGTTATCGACCGCAGCTCAGCGAATCGAAGCCAGCGTGGCTGCTCCCCCCGCAACCACAATTGCCCGCCTGGCACAGAAACTCTATGACCAGGCACAGTTTTCAGATCCCTGGACGCTCGAACCCTTCTACGCAAGGCTCAGTGCTGCAGAAGAAAAGGCGGCGAAAGGGTAAGTCGCCAAATGAGTGCATAGCATCCAAGAATATTGTCACTAATCGCGCCAGTTCCATGATCTCAAGAAGAGGAGAACTACTTTCATAACCACTGGGATGCAGACCCCTGCAATTCCCTCGACTCGTGAAATGGGAAGCTGCAAAAGATTTCCTGATACCTCTATGCATTTCGTCGCATCCAATCGAATAGGACGCATTATAAAATCGTATTTGACAACGTCCGTAGCGATGGGAAACAGCAATCGACAAGGATGCGAAAATGATTCGAAAGATCACACCTGAGGATACTCCCCAACTTCTAACGATTTGTGAAAGTACAGGGCTATTCACTACCGAGGATCTTCCGACGCTTCAACTCCTGTTCGACGATTACCACGTTGCGAAATCACGATTAGGGCATCATGCGCTGGTTTGTGAACACGAAGATAAACTCATCGCAGTGGCCTACTACTTACCCAGGGAATTGACTGATCGTACCTGGGAACTCCTGATGATTATGGTGAGTGCATCACATCAAACCAAGGGGATTGGCTCGCTTATGATCGATGGCTGCCAAGAGCACATCAGATCGATGGGCGGAAGGTTGCTTCTCATCGAAACCAGTTCTACCAACGACTTCGAACCAGTCTGGCAGTTTTATCGAAAGCACGGCTTTAGTGACGTAGCGACTGTTCCTGATTACTACGCTGACAGCATCGGAAAAGTCACATTTTTGAAACGATTGTAATTCTCGATAGTGCTTACAAAAAAGACTTCCACGGCAAATGCCATGGAAGTCTCAAAATGCACATCAATCAGAAAATGGCAGCTATTCCGTCACACTGCCTCGCGAGTGCTGCTTGCGCTCGGTTTCTGTGAGGCGGATTTTGCGGAGACGAATGATAGAGGGAGTCACTTCGACGTACTCGTCATCTTCGATGTACTCGAGCGCGGCTTCGAGAGAGAGGCGGCGTGGTGGTTTGAGGATGATGTTTTCATCGGAACCCGAGGCACGCATGTTCGTGAGTTTCTTTTCACGAATCGGGTTGACCACCATGTCGGTATCTCGTGAGTTTTCCCCCACGATCATCCCTTCATAGACTTCATCGCCCGGGGCCACGAAGAGTTCCGATCGCTCCTGGAGTTTACCCAGGGCGAAGGCGACCACTTTCCCACGCTCTTGAGAAACCAGAACACCGTTCGCCCGGCGAGGCACATCGCCTTCGATCGGCTTATAGCAGTCGAACTGGTGGTGAATAATGGCTTCACCACGCGTCGCATTAAGCATGCGGGTTCGAATCCCGATCAGGCCACGGGCCGGGATCGAGAACTCCAGGTGGGACATCCCAGTACTGTTGGTGGTCATATTGGTGACTTCGCCGCGGCGATTGCCCACGATTTCCATCACGGGGCCGACTTCGTTCTGAGGGACATCGACGACAAGAATTTCGAATGGTTCGTAAATCTTGCCATCAATTCTTTTGCGAATGACCTGTGGCTTACCTACGGAGAGCTCGTAGCCTTCGCGTCGCATCTGCTCAATGAGCACGGAGAGGTGGAGCACACCACGACCGGAGACGTTGAAGGCTTCTTTATCAGAGGCTTCTGTCACTCGCAGGGCCACGTTGGATTCAAGTTCACGATCCAGTCGATCCCGTAAGTGGCGAGTGGTCAGATACTTCCCGCCACCTTCTTTAGCACCGGCAAAGGGTGAACTGTTGATTGTGAATACCATCGAAATGGTGGGCTCATCCACACTGATTCGAGGCATGGCTTTAGGAAAGGCCGGGTCGGCGACGGTATCGCCAATTTCAGGCTTGGATAGCCCGGTAATCGCGACAATATCGCCAGCGGTCGCTTCTTGAACCGGAGTGCGTCCCAGTTTGTCGAAAACTTCCAGGGCGACGACTTTTTCATTCTTGATCGAACCGTCAGCCTTCATGAGCGAAATCGTCTGGCCAGTCTTGATCTTGCCACACGAAATACGACCCGTCGCAATCCGGCCCACGAATTCCGAGTAAGTCAGCGAAGTGACCATGTACTGCAGAGGAGCCTCTTCATCAACTTCCGGCCCGGGAATTCGCTCAATGATCAGATCAAGAAGTGGACGGATATCGCCGCTGCGTGTGGCTGGATCGTGAGAGGCATAACCTGAGCGGCCACTGGCAAACACATAAGGGAAGTCGAGAGTGGCGTCGTCGGCACCCAGTTCGACAAAGAGATCAAAAGTTTCGTTCAAGACATCGAGAGGACGGGCATCGGGACGGTCAATTTTGTTGACAACCACGAGTGGCTGAAGACCGACTTCCAGTGCTTTTTGGAGCACGAAGCGAGTTTGTGGGCGTGGGCCTTCGAACGAATCGACGAGTACCAGGGCGCCATCGGCCATCCGCAGGACGCGTTCGACTTCACCACCGAAGTCGGCGTGGCCGGGAGTGTCGATGATATTGATTTTGGTATCGCCATAGGTGAGGGCGATGTTTTTGGCGAGGATGGTAATGCCGCGTTCGCGTTCCTGGTCATTAGAATCCAGAATACATTCCTGCTGGAGTTGTGACTCGCGGAACTGGCCACTGAACTTGATCAAACTGTCCACCAGAGTGGTTTTGCCATGGTCAACGTGAGCAATAATGGCCACGTTGCGGATGTCGTTTCGTCGCTTCATGTTCTCAAATCAAAAAGTTGGGCGGGTCGAACAGTAAGTTCACCGCAAGGAAATACGGGGCTGACAACCTTGTCAGCGTTTAGTTTGGCAACTCGGTCTTTGAGTGATCGCATAGTCCACCAGTACGGTCGACGCGCAAAACTCAGCCAGACCGGACGCGGAAACTGGTTTCAACCAGTTCCGATGTTCTATGAGCCTGAGACTGAATAACCTGAGGCGGTTTTGCCAAGGCATTAGTCTATCTTCATAGTTCCCGACTCGAAAGCCTGTCACGGCCCGGGACTTGTGATAATCTCGCGAAGAATATGGATTTTCGATTGATCGTACCTATTTCATCGGCTGATTCTGGATCAATTAGATTGGAGCTTGTTGATGTGTTCGGGGATGGCCTCTTCCTGGAATCAGCTCCTGCAGAGGAGAAACCAGCTTCTGGTGAGTGTGCGGAATGCAGAAGAGGCCAGGCTGGTCGTCAATTCCGGGGTTGCTGTGCTGGACGTTAAAGACCCTGCCCGGGGAGCCCTGGGCAGGGCCGACGAATCTGTCTGGAGAGAAATTCTGGCTGTTGCCGGAAAGCAAAGAGTTGAGCCTGCCGTCTCAGTAACATCCTCAGACAGGGCGACTCGTGTCCATTCTGGTTTGGTGACGTCACTCGCTCTTGGTGAACTTTTAGAAGTTGAACCGTGTGCGATTCCGGAAGGCGTAGATGTCTTAAAAGTTGGGTTAGCTCGGTGTTCGGGCCAATGGGGTGCGGGCCAACGGGAAGGTCACGAGGGCTGGGTTCGAAAATGGCTCCAGTTTCGAGAGCAAACGGAAGCTTTGTCACAACGTAGTTTCCACTGGATGGCAGTCGCCTATTTTGACTCTGCGGCACAAGCCCCCGATCTGGAAGAAGTCAAGACTTTTGCCATCCAGCAACAGTTGGCCGGCGTGCTGATTGACAGTTATGAGAAAACGGGTCAAACGATGACCGACGTTTACAGTTGGGAAGGATTGAGTGCTTGTCGGGATGAACTGGTCGCTGCTGGGATGCTGCTCGCCATTGCCGGCCAGATTCGAGTAGAAATGCTACCTGTTCTCAAGAAACTTGAGCCGCATTTGCTGGCCGTGCGATCAGCAGTTTGTGAATTGCGGGATCGAAATCGGAGTGTGAGTCCCGAGGCTCTGGAAGAGTTTTGTGCTGAGTTGTCGCAGCCGCTCGATTTTGTGTGTCAGAAATAGTCGACCATAGCTCACCGAAGAGACATCATTGTGATTCACCAGAGCATCACGATTTCGTTTCAAGGATGGTTTTGGGCATGGATATCCTGCAAACTCGTCGGAATATCGCCGTGATTCAGGTGGATTCGAATCGCAGGCAATTTTGAGATGATGACCCAAGGTGAGTAACGATGACACAATCCCGGCACATCTTTCTAATGGCACTGGCGGTGGTGGGGATGATGACAAATTTGCTGGCAGATGAACCATTACCTTCCTGGAATGACAGTGCAGCACGCCGAGCGATTCTGGAATATGTGAAATTGGTAACGACTGAGGGCTCGCCCAGGTTTGTGCCTGTCTCGGAGCGAATTGTCACGTTCGATAACGATGGAACGCTCTGGTGTGAGCAGCCCATGTATGTGCAGTTGGCCTTTGTGCTGGATCGAGTGCAATTGCTGGCAGACAAACATCCCGAGTGGCGGACAGAAGAGCCATTTCGCGCGGTAATCGAGAAAGATCTGCCTGCACTGGCAAAGCTGGGTGCCAAAGGTCTGACAGAACTGACCATGGCGACTCATGCCGGTATGACAGACGACGAATTCGAAAACATCGTAACCGAGTGGATTCACAAGGCCCGGCACCCGACGTTTCATCGACCCTATACAGAATGTGTCTATCAGCCGATGCTCGATCTATTGGCCTTTCTGCGCCAGCACGAGTTCAAGACCTTCATCGTTTCGGGCGGAGGCATCGAATTCATGAGGCCCTGGGCAAAAGAAGTCTATGGGATTCCTCCCGAGCAGGTCATTGGCAGCAGTGTCAAACTGAAGTACGAATTGCGCGATGGAAAACCTGTGCTCGTACGTCTTGCAGAACTGAATTTCATTGATGATCAGGCGGGAAAACCGGTGGGAATCCGGCAGGTGATTGGTCGGCGACCAGTCATGGCAGTAGGGAATTCGGATGGCGACTATGAGATGCTGGAATATGTGACGTCGGGCCCGGCTAATGGTCTGGGTCTGATTGTGCACCATACAGATGCTGTTCGGGAATTTGCCTACGATCGTCACTCTCCGTTTGGTCGGCTGGATCGGGCACTGACAGACGCCACTTCCAAAGGGTGGATCGTGATTGATATGCAGCACGACTGGAAAGCGATCTTTCCAGAAAGCCGTCCATCACAGAACTAATACGGATACCAGTATTTGACCTCAACCCCAGCCACCCACCGCGCAGTAGTTTATTGGATTCCGTA
>JAIXUU010000456.1 GCA_027483405.1 Planctomyces sp.
AACGGAAAGCTGGTCTTTGCACGAGATGAATATCATCGCGGATCCATGTTCGACCAGTATGTGATTCCCGTCACATTCCAGGAAGGTAACAATGAGATCCTGCTCAAGATCTGCCAGAACGAACAAACCGAAGACTGGGCACAGAAGTGGTTTTTCAAGGTGCGGATTACCGACAGTTCGGGTAAAGCCATTCTGCCAGCCGAGTAAAGCCGATCGCGACCCAATACCTCGCTAGAACTTGCCTCGACGTTGTGAATCTTCACACAGCGGAATCATCATCCGGTATGGCACCTTATTGCCAATTCAGCAGAATTGAGTCTTCTATGATCCGTCCATTAACGCGTGCGAGCATCTCTCCAGTTAAGCCGCTTCTTCCCATTGGCTGGCTCAGTGCAGGGCTGGTTCTGGCGCTGGGGATCCATGCGAATCATCGGCTGCTTGCCGAAGACTGGCGGCAATTTCGCGGGAGTTCCAGTACGGCAATCTCCCGCAGTGCCGCACCACCCGTCGAGTTTGACAGCAGTGGCAAAAATGTGGCATGGAAGGTCGATCTTCCCGGCCGTGGCCTATCCAGCCCGATCATCATTGATGACCGGGTCGTCGTGACCGCAAGTTCCGGCCCCAGGCAGGACAATCTGCACATTCTCTGTTTCAAGGCGAGTACAGGAGAATTACTTTGGGAACGCCGATTTCTCGCGACAGGCCGCAGTCTGACACATCCCAAAACCTGCAATGCAGCTCCCACTCCCGCCAGTGACGGCGAGAAGATCTTCGCCTTCTTCTCGAGTAACGATGTGATCTGCCTCGACCTCTCGGGCCAGTTGCTCTGGATGCGCGGACTGACGCTCGATTACCCCAATGCCAGTAACAGTCTGGGCATGTCTTCCTCTCCGGTGGTAGCGGGTGATGTCCTGGTGACACAGGTCGAGAATGACAGTGAATCTCTCACGACCGGGCTCAACACCTCAACAGGTGAAACCCTCTGGAAGCTGGATCGCCCCAGGCGCGCCAACTGGACATCGCCGCTCCTCCTGGCCGATGGCCAGACAGTTCTGCTCCAGTCCTCCAAAGGTGCCGATGCTGTCGATGCCCGAACAGGAAATGTCCTGTGGTCATTTGGTGAAGGGGCCGCCACCATTCCTTCTTCAGCACGGGAAGGCGAAACGATCTTTATTCCATCCAATGGCTTGGTGGCACTCCGGCCTGCCAACTCGAATACACCCCCCGAAAAACTCTGGCAGGAGAACAAACTCAAACCCGGGACAGCCACACCTGTCGTTGCCGAAGGTAAAGTCTATTGCCTCTCAGGAGCGGGCGTCTTGCTCTGTGCAAATGTCGATAAGGGAGAACTCCTCTGGCAGTTGAGGCTCGAAGGTCCCTTCAGTGCTTCTCCAGTCATTGCTGACCGTAAGCTTTATTGCGTCAATGAATCGGGTAAATGTTTTGTGGTGGATCTCACTGGCAGCAAAGGCACCATCGTCGCTGAGAGTCTTCTGGATGAAACGATCCTGGCCACACCCTCGCTCTCTGATGGCGCTCTCTATCTGCGAAGCGATACCCACTTGTGGAAAATCGCTACGCCATAGTCAATGTATTGGCGGTTGCCAGAAAAGCAGATGTCAACTTGATCGATACCATTCGCGCGGGTTCAGGGATTGATATTTCAGAATCCCTGCAGAGCCAGTTCGACCAGTGCCCGTGCACAGGCCACTTCGGAACCCGCAGTCGTCCAATAGTCCTTTAGAGAGAGAATTTTATCGGACTGAAAGCCCGCCTGTACTGCGACCTGCCGACCTAAAAACTCTCCCGAGCCCGAGAGCACAATTTTCTTGATGGGCCGCGATGCGCAATCAATCACTCTTCGCGTCGCCTGAACAATCTGCTGCTGCTGAGCAGCGGCAGCGGCCATGGCGAGTTTAATCACGTCGTGAGTCGTCAGTTCCGATTGATCCGAACAAATCTGGCGAGCCAGCCGCGCCTCTGCGAACTCTTTCGTAGCGGGCCGACCATCGGCGGTCTCGCGGTTTTCGGGCGCTTCCTGAATCGAACCCAGAAGCAGATAGACATCCAGGCTCGTGGCGAAAAGTTCACTGCTTAAAGGGATCGACACGTGGCCATATCGGTCAAGTTCACCCCGAAAAGAGGGGAGCATATGGCAGACAACTGTCCTGCGAACACCGGTATAGACCAGTTCGCCGGCAGCGAGCCGTTCGAGATCTGTGCGACCCTCAGCACTCACCTGGCCCTGCAGAATGGGAATCAGATCAGTCGTCGTGCTCCCGATATCGAGCAGTAAGAGATCGTCTTGAGGAAACAGCAAGCCCACCATCGACGCCAATGCCTGCCAGTTGGAAGCGGCGGTCAACAGAGGACTCGCCATAGCATCGCCCGGCGTGACAAATTTCCCATGTGTCTGCCAGAACTGCATGATCGAATCTGGCAGAACCGAACGGACGGCTTGCTCCACCGCACAGACAATGAACTCGACTCCCACCGCGCGGGTGGTGAAACAATCCGCCAGTTCGCCA
>JAIXUU010000207.1 GCA_027483405.1 Planctomyces sp.
AGGGGTTTCCCAGACTGTCGCGGTAATCACGAGCGGCCCCAGGTTCGGTCCCAGTCCCGCTTCATCCAGGCCAATCCAGCGTAGTTTTCCTTGTTTTAAGCCTGCCAGTTTGTTTCCGGTTTGCAGAAAGTTCATCAATGATCCCAGGATCCAGGTCAGCGAAAAACAAGGAAATCAGTGGTGCTTGTTACGAGATGATTCTCGGTGCTGATGAAAGGTTGGTATGTCACAGGGCGTTGCTCTGCACTTTTTCAGTTCGTGAAGAGCCAGATGGTGAAGATCCAGATGGTGAAGACCTTCTCGAGAGAGAGGTATCGGCGGACAAAAGTCGTTATCATCCGTTCCACCGAGTTTATCAAGTTGCCTATGATCCGCAGGGGATGGATTTGCGTTTCCATGCAAAAGCCCCTTCGAAAGCTTTCGTTTCATGACAAATTTAATCCAACTCATTGATCAGCAGACGGGTGCCAAGGCCACCATTCTTCCCGACCTGGGGTTCAACTGCTTCCAATTCACAGCCGTGATTGACGGGCAGCCGGTGGAAGTGCTGGATGCACCGGCAGATTTTGCCTTGGGGACTGCGAAACCTTCCAGCGGTGGGATTCCGATCCTCTTTCCATTCCCGAATCGAATTCGCAGTGGTCACTTCCGCTGGGCAGGCCAGGATTATCAGCTCCCTCTGAACTCGCAGGGAAAGAATGCCATCCACGGATTTGTTTACGACCGTCCTTGGCGTGTGACGGCTCATGGGAATGATTTTGTGACTGGCGAATTCCAGTTAAGTGTCGATGCTCCTGATCGCATGAGCCTCTGGCCGGGTGATTTCCTGCTGTGCGTCGATTACGAACTCATTCATAACCGGCTGCGTGCGAATTTCCGGATAACCAATGTTGGTTCCAAACCCATCCCGTGGGGCTTGGGAACGCATCCTTACTTTCGCCTGCCACTTTCTGCCCAGGGTCGGTGGGAAGACTGCGTGATTGAACTCCCTGTCACTCAGCAGTTTGAACTGGTGGAGAGTCTGCCCACAGGGAAGATCGACGCCATTCAGAACGAGCTGGATTTCCAAAGTGGTGAATATGTCTCGACTTTGAAGCTCGATGACATTTTCACTTCGCTCGATTATGACGGCCCGCAGTTCGATATGACGCTCATTGACGAAGCTGCCGGCCTGCAAGTGGTGCAGACCTGCCCACCGATCTTTCGCGATGTGGTGGTCTATACTCCAGCAGGGCGACCTTCGATCTGTATCGAACCTTATACCTGCCCCACCGATGCCATCAATCTGGAGAGTCAGGGGTTATCAGCCGGTTTACGAGTTCTGGCCCCGGATGCTGAATTTCATACCTGGGTTGATATCAGTGTCTCCAAGGTGATTGCTTAAGGGGTTTTTGACAGGTTGCGAAGTCCCTGAATTTCAGGGCGATTTCCATACCAGATGACCAGTTGCTGTGACAAAGACGGCCACATGAAATACACCCGCAGTGTGCTGATCGTTGAAGACGAAGAGATCATCCGGACATCGCTGCTGGAGTTTCTGACGGATGAAGGCTATCAGGCCATGGCGGCCCCCAATGTGGCCACGGCTTTGAAGCTGGCTCGAGAACGTGAGTTTCAAGTTGCGGTCTGTGATGTTCAGCTCCCGGATGGTGATGGTCTGGCGCTGCTCCGCAAGCTGCAGCAGATTACTCCCGGTGTTTCGGGCTTGATCATCACGGCCTACGCCACTGTCGAGAATGCGGTCGAAGCGTTTAAATCCGGGGCTTTTGATTATCTCGTCAAGCCGGTGATCTTCGATGATCTCGCCAATAAGCTGGCCAGGCTGTTTCAATACCGCGATCTGTATCTCGAAAACCAGATCTTAAGGCGCGAGTTAGCCCGCCGGGATGATGGCGATGAGATTGTCGGTTCGAGCACGATTCTGCGCGAAGTTCAGGATTCTGCCCGAAAAGTGGCTTTAGCCAATGCCAATGTGCTGCTGGTGGGAGAATCCGGTACCGGTAAAGAACTCTTTGCCCGCATGATCCATAAGTGGGGGCCCAAAAAGGACGAGCGATTTCTGGCGATTCATTGCGGCATGCGCCCGATTGAAATGCTTGAGAGCCAGCTCTTTGGTGCTGCGGCGGGAACAATTCCAGGGAGTGGTGAACAATCGGGAGCGTTTCGATCTGCGGAGAGCGGCACTGTCTACCTGGATGAAATCACTCTGCTGCCACTGGCCATGCAGGCCAAGCTCGTGCGAGCGATGGAATACAGTGAGGTACTCCCGTTAGGGAGTGCTGATGCCGCCAAAATTCAGTGCCGTATCATTGCGTCGTCGTCGCGCGACCTGGCACAGGAGATTGCTGAAGGACGCTTTCAGGACGATCTGTTCTACCGGCTGGACGGAGTGAAGTTGCTCATTCCTCCACTTCGAGACCGCCTCGACGATATTCCAGAGCTGGTCGATTTTTTTATCGCCCGCCACAGCAAGGTAATGAATCGTCGCGTGACCAGCGCAACCAGTGAAACGATCCGGCTGTTGCTGACTGCGAACTGGAAAGGGAATGTCCGGCAGCTCGACAATGCCATTCAACGGGCGGTTATGCTCTGTGATTCAACGCAGATCACGCCCAAAGACCTGCCACCAGACCTCGTGGGAATCTCTCAACCACTGCCTGATACCGATGATCTGCGAACAGCGATTCGTCACTACGAGAAGATGCATATTCTTCGAGTTCTAAAGCTTTGCCCCGACAAACGCGAAGCGGCAAAACGACTCAAACTGGGCCTGTCGAGCCTCTACCGAAAGATCGAAGAACTCGGGATTGATCTGTAACAGATTTGTTCTCACATTTCTGACTGCGTTCCCAATGAGCCATTTCTTTTCCGGTGCAAGCAGTATTTTCAGAATCAAGCTTTGGATCTATGGAGCCAATGGTCTCTCGTCGTGACTGATAGTTCTGGACTGGGCTTTTCTCAATGCCAATCCCAGAATGTTATCCGATTGCTGCTGGAAGAAGCGGGCTCAAGGGGATTCCCGATGATCCCAGTACTTGGTATTCACTTACTGACTTTCGCCCGGGGAAGAAATAATGACCTTTGGGTTGGGATGTGGTTGGGGTGGATCGGCCGCGTTCGCCATGTTCGCGACAGTCCATTCAGGAAACAACTCGTGCAAGACCTCTGTGGATAATTGATCGGCTTGTAGCAACACCATGCGTCCGGCCACTTCGAGCA
The DNA here is from genome assembly GCA_027483405.1 of Planctomyces sp. GTDB lineage: Bacteria > Planctomycetota > Planctomycetia > Planctomycetales > Planctomycetaceae > Planctopirus. The sequence continues at coordinate 3,220 of JAIXUU010000207.1, forward strand.
CCTTACAATTCTCCATGGTATGAAGACGATGCAAATCAGTTACTGGTGGCGGCCCATCACCGGTAAATCTTAGAATAATGGGCATTGTCATTGTGTTCATCCTTCGGCAAGTTGACAAATGCACTATTGAGGAAGACCACGGCCCTCCATACTTGCAGGAAAACCGAGTGAGACAGCAGAGGCCAAAAGTAGCTGAATGATTTTATCAGAGCGGGTTTGATTGGCCGGCATGTTGAGGATCGCCGGTGTCTTTGCTAATAAACGCGCTGCCAGACCTGTGACTGCCGGACAGGCCATTGATGTTCCACTCATTACAGCATAACCACCAGGCACCGTCGAGATCACACCGACTCCGGGCCCCGTGAGACTGATTTGTGCCCCGATGTTACTGAATGCCGCAATAAAATCTTTGGGGTTGTTTCCGAAAGGACCCGCAACATCTCCTGATTCAACGGCTGTTGAAGGAAACGTTCCTTTATGCCCCATCGCCGAGACCGCCAATGCCCGAGAATCATTGGCTGGAAAGGAGACCGGCTGTCGTCCATCATTCCCACTGGCGACGATGGCCACCGCGCCGGCATTTCTGGCATCGGCAATCGCAGAACTGATCACCGGATCGGGATCGCCTCCTCCAAGGCTCATGTTGATCAGGTGGCACCCGTTCTGAACTGCCCGGTCGATAGCCTTCGCAATTGCAAAGTTACTGGCAGACTGTCCTTTTGCAAACACTCGGTAACTGTAGATGCTCACCCCGGGAGCAACCCCCGAGCGACCGGTTGGAGCCGTACCCCTGGCAGCGATGATTCCGGCCACTTGCGTTCCATGCTGATCGCCATTATCCTCGTAATTTTGAGGATCCTCTCCCACGACCGTATTTTCGCCTCCTGCAATGACAAGATCGGGATGGGGACCAGATCCAGTGTCCAGGACGGCAACTTTAACGCCAACGCCATCTCCGGGGGCTCCCTGGCCATAAACTGCATCGAGGGAATCCGTAAAAGGAAATTGGATGGCGGTTAGGGTAAACTGATCGTTTGCAGAAAGTATGAAGTTCTTTTTCAGAAGCCCCCAATGACCAGCATGTGGGTAAATGTAAAGCCTTTCGATCCTGGCCGATGTGCTTCCCAAAGCCAGTTTAACTTTTCCTGACGCATTGGTTGTGCCGCTCGCACCAGTCTGTTGAGCAAAATCTGTAAAGGCGATCACGAAGGCTCCCGGGACAGGCCCCCCCTGGTTAGATTTGACATGAATTGTCATTGCAGTCTGGGCTGTTGCATTGGCGACACGATTCTGGACAGCGACTCGAACTGAAGGCTGCAGTTGATAAAACACTTCTGGCACAATACGAATACCCGGAAGTTGCATCCTCAAAGCCGTAATGTCATCGGGGTTTAACTCAATGAGTTTGGCCTTGTTCTCATTGATTTCGTCAATGAGACGCATGGGGGGAAGTGGAACAGAGGCATAAGGCCGGGTAAAGGGAACAGCGGCACCGCTCATCCCACGATGAAAGTATTGACTCATCTCCAGAAAACCCTGCTGGCTTCCCGCACCAACAGCTTTCAAACCATGCTCGGGAAGTAAGACAAACCGCCTCTCCGGTGTTGCTCCACCAGCCACTATTTTACTGAATTCTGGTTTTCCTTTGACCGACTTCGCGGGTTTCGCTTTGATAGGCGTCGTTTTTTTTCGAGATGCCACAGTCGTTTTGCTAACAGCCTTACTTGTCTTTGCAGGAGACTTTACACGTTTTGGACTGGGTGAAGGCATCGCTCATTCCTCGGTAGTTCTCAAACTCATCGAGCATTCATAACCTATGCACCTATGTACCACGTGTTTGCTTATCTTCAATATTATTATTGTAAGAATATTTTTGTCCACATTTAAGGAGCTTCGCGATTCGTCTGTTCTCGTTCCCTTTTGGTAATTCACTGCAGAGAATGAGATTCAGCGATCGATGTCATGAAGCCATGCTCCGCACAAGCAAATTCATGACATGCCATCTGAGATGTTATCGCACAAAAACGTCCCATGAGGCGATGAACTGAATCCATCGATCCAGTTCAGCCTGTGTCATCAAAAGACGCAGCCCGCAACATGCGGTCATGTCGCGGGCTGTGGGTGCTGAGCACCCTCAATGGGCCCATTCAAGAAATGAGCCTGTCCAAAAGTTTTGCGGATGGACATGTGCGGAGCATCCTTCACCGAACTTAAGCTGGCTGAAGATGTGTCAACACATCCTTCAACCGGTTACGAGCGGTGTGGAGCCTGCGCTTGATGGTGCCAACCGGACTCTGGAACTGCTGGCTCATTTCGATCAGTGATTGACCTTCAAAGTAAAAGGCCAACAACGTGGCTCGATCCAATGCCCGCAGCTTTCGCAGCCCAGCCTTCACCTCTCCAGCCGCTTCACCCTTCAAAATATGCTCCAGCGGAGACCGACCTTCACCCCGGATGTTTCCGAAGATTTCGGGGCTGCTGATCGTTTCCTTCGGGCGACGAACCACCCGGTTGATGGCCATCCGCACGGTGATTCGCCGCAACCAGCCGGCAAACCGTTCTGGTTCCCGCAACTGAGGCAGCTTCCGCATGGCCTGAACCAGGACATCCTGTGTCAGCTCGGCAGCTTCAGTCCGATTTCGCAATCGCCGCAAAGCAATCGCGAAAATCGTCGATTCGAACTGCCGGGCGAGCACACCGAAAGCCTGCCGGTCACCTGATTGAGCCAATTCCACTAACTGCAACAATTCCAATTCATCAACCATATTTATTCGATCCCTACCTGCATTTGCCCTGGGGCATAAAAGCCACCTTAGCTAAGGCAGATATCACTGTTCTGCTGTTTCGATGCGGTCGAGACAAAGCCATGGGACTGATCGCGAGGATGGGACATCTGCCGAGTTCACTCGTAGAATGCCATCCGCTGAGCAGGAGGTGCTATGCCTGACGATGCCGCCAGAAAACAAGCAGGAAATTCAGGAAGTCATTTGCAGTTCCCCAGGGAAACAACCCTGTGAGAAATGCCCAATGTGGTCAAAAGGAGGTTTTCCGTTTGCCACTCCCTGCATCGAGAACTTTTGCGGCTGATGAAGCGAAAGCTTCAGATCAACAGCAGGGGAATCTCGATTCAGTCATCCGTTGCGGATCGGCCTGCGACGAAGGAACTCCGGTGAGTTGACCTGTGATAAAGACTTCGCCAGCCAAACTGGAGAAATCTTCCGTTGCAGACGACCGCTGTGTTTGAACTAGCAATTAGCCAGCACAAACAGGCTGCAGGCGAAAACCGGTGCTTATTGCACCGAAAGCCTGCCATCTGCCGCCTGAAAGCCAATTCAGCCAAAAGCTGACTGGCTTCATCCAGACGGGCACTTGCGGATCACTGACGCAGCACAAGTCGTTTCCTTGCCCCGGTTGTACATCCTGTACCTGACGTACTACGACATCACTGGGTCGATAACTACGCAGATAACAGGGCGATTCATTCACCGTGGAAAACGACTCTTCGTGACGGGGTGATCGTTTCGACATCTTGAGTAATGAATTATCAAGACGTGTCGATCCACGATGACCCAGAGCGGCGGCGGCGACTGTCGCAATGTTTGCGGCGACAATGGTCGTGGTGTTTGCAATAGCAATGCCGTTGAACTGGTTCATCGTTAAACCCCCTGCGGACTTGCCGCAGCTTCCTTTTTGGAATCGAACTGTAAAGCTGTTTCGGTTCTTTCCTGATCACTCAATCATGTGTGGTGGGTGCCACTCGGCAAGCCCATCAAGAAACACACTCGTTAACCTTAGGCTTTCAAAAAGCCCGATAAATACTGGCGATCTGTACAGAAAACATCAAGAGATGTTTCAACAATCCCAGTGATTACGAATGCATTATCGCCACGCAGACTATGACGCAATCATGGCCGTTGAGGTTCGCACTGAAAACTCGAAAAAATGGAAATTTCCCAAAAACGCCCGGATTCAACATTCTCAGGCCGATTGTGAAAGAGCTTGCGATTGTTGAACCTGTGGTGGCGTCAGACTTTAGCGCAAGCCTGAGAAAATCTCAAAAAAAATCTGGAAAAAAGACTAAAGCGTCAAAGTTTGCCCAATCATCATGCCGATAACCTGATTGTGGGGTGCAATGCCTCACGGGGAGATTGACCTGCAGATCTCCTGTCTTGCCTGTTTTCACAAATCCCGCCTCGAACCCCTCCGCAACTGCATCTCACAAGGACATGACATGAAGTCG
>JAIXUU010000247.1 GCA_027483405.1 Planctomyces sp.
AATTGACTCAAGGCTTAATGCTCGCTGGCGGCGAAGTCATTCGCGAACCTCTCAAGGCTATTACCTGCCTGAGTGCCGCATTGATGATCAACTTTCGCCTTACATTCGTCCTGCTGCTGTTCGTACCGATTGCCGGTGCCATGTTCTACCTGCTCAGCCGCAGGCTCAAGCGGGCGATGCATCGCACACTCGATGCCATGTCCCGCATCTATCAGCAACTGGAAGAAACGTTTTCGCTTTCTCGGGTTGTCATTGCCTTTGGAACACAGCGCGATCACCGGGCCCGCTTTCGACGCGAGAATCGCACGTATTTCCGCAAAGCCCTGCAGATTGTCAGGATCGACGCACTCAGCAGCCCCGTCGCCGAAAACCTCGGGATGATGGCTGTGATGGCTGTTCTCATTCCGGCAGGTTATCTGGTTCTCGAAGGCCAGACATTCATCGGCCCCATCCAGTTCACCGAAACCCCCATGAACTTCACCGATCTTTCCGTGCTCTACACACTCATGGCCGGAACTCTCGACCCGATCCGCAAGTTCTCGCGATATGTCACGCGTATCCGCCAGACGGGAACAGCTGCCGAAAGGATTTTCAAAGCTCTCGATCAGCAACCCTCGATCGTACCACCAGTAAATCCTGTCCCTCTTCCCAGGCATGCTGAAGCGATCCGCTTTGAGGGCATTACGTTTACTTATCCACAAGCCGAAGGCGAAAACCGCCGACCGGTGCTCGTCGATCTCGATCTGACAATCCATGCTGGAGAAGCTGTCGCGATTGTCGGTACGAATGGCTCTGGAAAATCGACGCTGGTCAATTTGTTACCTCGCTTCGCTGACCCTCAAAAAGGCCGTATCCTGATAGATGGCATCGATCTCCGCGATGTCAAACCTCGCGATCTAAGAGATCAGATCGCCATCGTTTCCCAGGAAACCATGCTTTTTGATGATACGATTGCCGGGAATATTCGTAGTGGCGCCTCCACAGAACAGGAATCTCCCACGCGCGAAGCGATTGAATCAGCGGCTGCCCGAAGTTCAGTTCTCGAATTCGCAGACAAACTTCCCGATGGCCTGCAAACCGGCCTGGGTTCAGGTGGTCGCGAGCTCTCTGGCGGGCAGCGTCAGCGGATCGCACTGGCCAGAGCCATGCTTCGCAACCCTTCCATCCTGATCCTCGACGAGCCGACATCTGCGATTGATGCCCACAGCGAGCAGGCCATTCAGAAAGCTCTGGCCGAATTTACAAAAGGCCGCACCACCTTACTGATTACGCATGCGATGTCGCCTTCGCTACTCAGCTTTATCAGCCGGATTGTCGTCCTCGAGCAGGGCCGCCTGATTGCTGATGGCCAGCATCACGAACTGCTCGCCACCTGCCCCATTTATCAGCGACTCTTCCACAGCGAACCACTTCAGGCTGCTGCGTAAGATTTGGTGTTTGGTGTTTGAATCACCAAGTGTTTCTCATATCCAATACCAAATGCCAAATACCAAATACCAACCGTCTTACGCATTCACTTCCAACACCCACAAAATCAATGCCTTCGCCAGATGCATGCGATTTTCGGCCTGCTGAAAGACAATGCTCTGTGGGCCATCAATGATCTCATCGGTCACTTCCTTCCCCCGCTTGGCAGGGAGGCAGTGCATAAACCGGGCTGATGCTGGAGCCAGCTTCAGCAGATTCTCATTGACCTGGAATGGCTGGAACACTTGCTGCCGGGCTTCCGCCTCTGCTTCCTGCCCCATACTCGTCCAGACATCGGTATAAATCACCGCCGCATCTTTGAGAGCTTCGGCAAAGTTCGATGTCTCCGTAATGTGAATCTTGGGCAGGTAAGATTTCACCCGGTCAAGGAAATCTGCTCCCAAGCGGTATCCTTCGGGAGCACACAGCACAAACTCGACACCCAGCATCGAACAGCACGTTGCCAGTGATGTCGCCACATTGTTGCCATCACCGACAAACACAAACTTCTTTCCCGCGATTGAACCAAAGACCTCCTGCATCGTGAACAAATCTGTCAGAGCCTGGCACGGATGCCGATCATCCGACAACCCATTGATCACCGGCACCCCCGCATACTGGACGAAGTCGTCAATCAGTTGCTGGGAAAATGTTCTGAGCGCGATCACATCGCTGTAGCCACCAATCACCCGTGCCACATCCTGCACAGCTTCCCGTCCACCAATCCCGGCATCTTTGGCAGAGAGAAAGATACTGCTCCCACCCAGTTGCATCATGGCAGCATCAAAACTCAACCGGGTCCGCAACGAGGGTTTTTCGAAAATCTGGGTCAGCACACGCCCAGGCATCAACTGCGGACGAATCCCCTTCGCCACACCAGTTTTCATTCGCTTCGCCAGCGCAAAAATCTCTTCAATATCTGTGGTGGAAAGATCCACCAGCGCGTTCAAATGTCGCATATCCCAAACCTATTCACTCGCGGCCCGCTCCATTCGAGAAGACCCTGTCATCGCTATTGTCCCTGGCTTCAACAACAATCAAACCCAGGAAATTTCTTTCACGCCAAGAGCCGTTCCCCAGATGCGTGAACCTCTTAAAAACAAGATTGAACGCGAAGGCTCACAACTCCCCCGCGTTCAATCGAAATAGTCGAATTTTCACTGCGAATTGGATTTTCATCCATTCAATCCCTCGTGTGGATCATCCACAACGGCGATTGAACAGTGATCATCGCTGAACACTGCTTATCTTGACAGTGCTTACCTGCAAAACCTGAGAATTCCTGAACCTTATGACACCTGTTGAGCCATCTCTCGCAAGACTTCCAGCAAGACGTCACATCCTTCATCGACCTGTTCAGGGGTGATGTTGAGCGGAGGCAGCAATCGAATCACGGTATCGTGCGTCGCGTTGATCAAAACGCCACGTTCCATACACTTTGCCACGGCAGGCATTGCCGAAATCTTCAATTCCATGCCGATCATCATGCCTCGAATGCGGATCTCCTGCACAATCGGCAATTCTTCCGCAATCTGCTCAAATCGCTCACGGAACTTTTCGCCCATTTCCTTCGCGTTGTCCAGCAACCCCTCCTCTTCAATTGTCCGAAACGTGGCAATTCCTGCCGCCATCGCCAGAGGGTTTCCACCAAATGTACTTCCGTGCATCCCTGGTTTCAGGCAGGCTGCGACTTCATCACGGCAGATCACAGCCCCTGCAGCCACACCCGCTGCCAGACCTTTCGCCAGCGACATGATATCGGGCTCAACACCTGAGTGCTGATAGCCGAACCACTCGCCGGTTCGCCCGGATCCCGATTGAACTTCATCGAAGATCAGTAGAATCCCTTCGGCATCGCACAGGGCTCGCAAACCCTGCAGGAACTCAGTCGTCGCAATATTCACGCCCCCTTCGCCTTGAACCGGCTCCAGCATAATCGCAGCAGTTTCCTGATCAATCAACTGCTTCACCGCATCGAGATTGTTGTACGGTGCATAGCGGAAACCGGGAAGTAACGGGTGAAACCCCTCGTGGTATTTTGGCTGCGCTGTCGCCGTCAAGGCCCCAAATGTGCGACCGTGGAATCCATTTTCGAACGAGATAATCCGATACCTGCCAACCCCAGCCTTGGCAGCCCGCGCGATCTTGATGGCTGCTTCATTCGCTTCGGCACCGCTGTTACAGAAAAACGCTTTACCGAAGCTGCGAGTACACAGCATCTCGGCAAACTCGCCCTGCGCCTCGGTGTACCACGAGTTCGGCACATGAATCAGCTTTTCGGCTTGCTCCTGCAATGCACGCACGACCGCAGGAGGCGAATGCCCCAGAACATTGCAGCCCCAACCGGGAAACAGATCGAGATAGCGGCGCCCTTCGGCATCCCAGACGTACGAGCCTTCGCCCTGCACAATGCAGACCGGATAGCGGCGATAGTTCGACACCACATACTTGTCGAACTTCGATATTGTTTCCTGACTCGACTGGGTGGCCATTGCGTGCATTGGCTCGTCTCTTCAATCATCACGCCGGCTTGCCGGCGAAAACCCAATTGGCCCCAAAATCACTCTGGCAACTCCCCGGTGGGAAGTTCTTCACCTTCACCAAAAGTGAGCGATCGGCAAGCTCAGGGCCCAGGCTTGCCGTATTTTCTCGAAGAAGAACAGCGAAGAATTGTATCAGATCCGATGCAGGCAATGAAATATGCTCTGCACTTCGTCATTTGAATCCCATGCATTCGAATCCCGGTGCTCCACTTAAATCAGTATTTCTGAGAGCTTACGGGACGATCTCGGTTCCAATCCCCCGGTTCGAATAAATTTCCAGAAGTACTGAATGGGGAATTCTCGCATCGATGATGTGCACCTTCTTCACTCCCGCAGCCAGAGCTTCTAAAGCCGCCTCGACCTTGGGAACCATTCCTGCGTCGATTGTACCATCGGCAATCAGTTCCCGGCAGCGTGCTGCCGTCAGGTGAGATTGCAACGTCGAAGGATCCTTTCGATCGAGGAAGATCCCCGGCACATCACTTAAAAACATCAGTTTATCGGCCTGAATTAAACGGGCCACAGCTGCTGCCGCCGTATCTGCATTCACATTCAGTCGATCGCCCTGTTCATCCAGTGCCACCGAAGGTAGGACAGGAATCCGTCCCCCGCGGCAGGCTGTCAGCAGGACATCGCGGTCAATATCTGTCACTTCGCCCACACGCCCCAGATCAATCGGTTCTCCCCCAGGGTTCGGTAGAAACAGTTGCTTTCCTTTGAGCACATTCACCGTGAGATAACTGAATCCAACGGCATCACCGCCTTGCCGCTCGATCTCTTCAACCAGCGAACCACAAATTTCGCCTGCTAAAGTTTTGGTGACAATCTCCAGTGTCTGCTCATCTGTGTAACGACGGCCCTGCACCCAGCGAGGTGTAATTCCAGCTGTCGACATGGCAGCGTTAATCGCCTTTCCGCCACCGTGGATCAGAATCGGGCGTGCTCCCACGGTCTCCATAAAAATCACATCGGTCAGAAACTGACGAATGGCGGCTGTTTCCTCGAGAGCACTTCCTCCCAGTTTGATGACGACATGTCGATCACGAAACTGGCGAATCCAGCCGAGCGCTTCCAGCAGCACGTCGGCTTTCCGGATCGCGGTCTGCATGGGTGTTTCCGTTTGTTCAACCAAAGCATCGCCACTTATTTGACCAGCAGTCACTGAAGCCAATCCTGTTGCATTCAATCGAGGAGTCCTCTGCCAAAATTTCAGGCAAACATCAGCATACAAATGTGACAAACGCACCCGCGAGAATCTTTCCAGAGTTTACACAGACACCGTTCAACATGCGAAGTTCATCGAAATCTTCGCCTCCAGACGCCAAGACGGTCTGGCTCGAAATGGACCGCCACGACTTCATTGCCACGGGTTCATCACGAGGAAATCAATTCAAGAAGTCATACATACGCAACTTTGTCCAAAGAGATCACCAGAACTTCTTGTTTTTTGCACACAGTCAGTCGCTGGCCCTCACAGAGACATCACTGCATGAGAGAATGAATCACCAACGTTTGTATCTGGCTTGCGAGATCCTTGCGGGGACTCGACGATACATGGACTGATTCTCCTGAAAAATCTCGCACCTCCGCTTATAGAAAATCTCGCACAAAAGGTGAGCTTAATTGCAGTTACAACAATCTGAAAACCGTCTTATTGTACAGGCACCCGCCAAACTCAACCTCTCTCTGCGGATTCTCTCGCGTCGTCCCGATGGTTTTCATGAGATCGAAACGGTCATGGTTTCCATCCAGCATTACGACACGCTCTCCTTCGCCCCCTCTTCCCATGTTGACATTTCCTTTCGATTCGAGGACTTGACGCATCATTCATTAGCAACCACAACACACTCTTTGACAGAGGAAACGGCTGTTGTCCCTCAGGATCACACCAATCTGGTTGTTCGTGCGGCACTCCTGCTGAAGGAATATGCAAAGGTTGACTGCGGAGCCGAGATCCTTCTGCAGAAAAGAATCCCGGCTGCCGCAGGTCTGGCGGGTGGTTCCAGTGATGCCGCCGCCACGCTGGCCGCCCTCAATCAGTTATGGAATCTTCGGTTAACTTTGCAGGAACTTTCTCAGCTCGCGTCACAGTTAGGAAGTGATATTCCCTTCTTCCTTTGCGGCAAACCGATGGCAGTCTGCCGCGGGCGTGGCGAGATCATTGAGCCTGTCGAACTTCAGGAAAAGCTGTGGTTTGTTGTAGCAAAACCACCAGCCGGGCTCTCGACAGCACTCGTCTACCGACATTGCCAACCCACCCAGGATTCTCCCTCAATTGCTCCTCTGCTTAGCAACCTGGCGAATCGAGATCAAATCAGTGCGGCACATGCTTTGCATAACGGTCTTCAAGCAGCAGCAGTCGAGCTCTGCCCTGCAATTCGTCAGCTCGAGTCCACTTTTGCAAACCTTGATGTGATTGCCCATCAAATGAGCGGAAGCGGGACTGCTTACTTCGGTTGGTGCAGAAGCGAAGCGGCAGCTCACACTGCAGCCCAGCAACTCACTCACCTGGGACTGGCACAGGTCTTCGTGGCTTGCTCCGGATTGTAACGTGGATTGGCAATCAAACGACGAGATTCGTCTCACTCCCATCTCTCGCTGAATATCGTGGTCCTGGTGGTACTCGCGATGTTTGCGATCAATCGTCCATCGAAGTTCTAACCGCCTTTCAATGCTCAGCGATCTGCAGTGTCGTCAAGTATTGAATAGCTATCGTTTCAATCTCAATTCAACCTGTTTTTGTGCTGAGAGTCGGCACAAATCTGTTGGTGCTGATTCAACTTTCGTGATGTTTTGTCATTTCATTCTACCGGTGTTCGTCATTCCGAATGATGAGGAGTACGGCCATGGAAATTACCGAGATTCGCATCAAGCTCATGGATGATCCCAGCGAGCGGTTGCAGGCCTTTTGTTCGATCACACTTGATGGATGCTTTGTCATTCGTGATCTGAAAATCATCCAAGGGACGCGCGGCTCTTTTGTCGCCATGCCCAGCCGCAAATTGATGGATCGCTGCCCCAGATGCTCATGTAAAAATCATTTACGAGCACGATTCTGCAACGATTGCGGTTGTGAACTTCACGAAGAACGCGCCAGCAAAGCGGATGATGGCCGCGCTAAGCTCTACGCCGATATCGCCCATCCCATCAACTCCGAATGCCGCGAACGCATTCAAGCGAACGTGATTGTGGCCTACTCGCTGGAACTTGAGAAAGCCAAGCTCCCGGGCTACGTCTGTACTTACGACGACTTTGGCGAAGAGAACTACGCCACCAGTGTCGAAGAAATCACCTACACCCCGATGGTTCCGCACTCGGCAACCACATCAACAGCTACGTCTTCCACAGCCACCACCAGCAGACCGCGCCATACCTTCGTTAATCGCGTCGCTCAACTCGAAGAAGAGGGCTTTGGCTCCGGTCTCGTCTAATGACAATGATCTCGAATTCCACTCGTTGATCGAACTGTTCTTAAAACAAAACACCCGGCTGCATGACGCAGTCGGGTGTTTTTTACTTTGCATGGCTGTTTGGGATCTGCAAAGAACCGCAACCAAGACTTGTTCAATCAACCAGCAATTTCTCGAAACAGAGCTTCCCTACTTCACCACAAAGTTAATGCTGCTGCTGGTTACGCGACCCGAAAGCTCATCATGGACCGTCAACTTCAGTGAGTGCGGGCCCAGTGGCATCTTCTCGGGAATGGTGAACTGGTAATTGTGGAAGTAATCTCGCCGTTCATTACGGCACAAATCTTCTGTTGGTGGGAACTCGATCTGATGCCGGATTTCACCGGCCGGGCTGATGATATCAATCTTGGAGCGTAGCAATGTTCGATACTGGCCTTCTGGTGTCAGTTCACTCTGGAAGTTTTCCGCCTCGGCATAAACCAGCACTTCCTGCCCGGGTCGGAATTCATCGCGTGGGAACTTCTCGTAGTTGCCAAAGTACCAGATCTGCTTGCAGAAACAGACATTGCGAAGCTCCAGTCGAGCCATCTGCTTGAGCTTGGAAACACCTGCCTGGAACTGGGCCACCGCCTGGCTGGCGCGATCAGCCGTCTGTGGAATCTGCTTGCTGTCAAAGTAATTCGATAACCCCCAGAGCATCTGCTGCCAGAACTCCTGCTCGGAGGCAGGAATACCGGGAATAGCTGCCATCGCCCGCTCTGGTCGATCAGCCATTAGATACAACAGCCGCAAATAAACGTGCTGACGTAAGTAATAGTCGCGACTCTCGGGCGATTCTCCGCGAGTTAGCAGATTGACCGAAGCTTCCGTCTGGCTGATGAGTTGATCGAGAGAATCGCCCCCGGCAGAACTGAATCCCGCTTGTGAACCATTAATACTGGAACTTCCCGTCGCTGAGACTCTGGTCACAGGTGATTGAACCACACCAAACTTTCCGGCTGGCCCCAATGTCGCATGAGCAGCGAGTGCGGAAGTATTCTGGGAAGCGGTCTGATTCGTGACCGACTCCTGATAACTTTGTGGCTGAATCGGCCCAGAGGCCCGTGAGGTTTGTTCGGAAGAGGTTTGATCTACACGATAGAAAGCACTTTGCACTCGTTCTTTTGTTCCAGCTGCGACTTCATGGCGTGCCTGCTCGACTCCGGTGCCGGAAGCCGGCTGGTGAGCATCGAGGTCACTATGCTGGGCCAGTTGTATCGCTGAACGTCGCGAACGCTGGAGATCATCCGGG
>JAIXUU010000246.1 GCA_027483405.1 Planctomyces sp.
ACGAGTCAACCTGGCGATTTGCCACACGCTCTGTTGCACTCGAAGAGAATCAATCAATATTCCTCGATCGGCTGAAAGTCCTCTTTCAGAGTTCACCCGATCGAGGAATGTTTTTTATGGTCTTCGGACTCTTTCTGGTCACCAATCATGTTGTCAAAAACAACGACTGACCAAGGTTAACTTACTGATACGCCCCCAGCGTCAACACCTTCGACTGCTGACTCTTCCTCATCCTTCGTGCTCTTCGCGACCTTCGTGGTACACTCCCATCTCCTCTGAAGCAGTGGGCCTTGAAACGCAGCGGAATGCACCAACGTTCGAGCCTTCTCACACTTCTTCCGGGAGAAATGGGGAGCAGCGAATCACTTTCTCACCGCCATGCCCGCCAGCTCAATGTGAGTTCGTAGGCTCGCTGGAATGGTGACCTGAATCACCATCTGCTTGCAGACGGGCAAACTCCCGGCTTTGTCGCGTATCCTGCGGGTAATAGTGCATTCCCACATCCGGCAATAACGACAGCGGCAAAGCGAGTGCCAGCACAATCGTCGGCGCAAGCAATACATACTTCCAGCCGCTCTCAAACTTCAGATGCATAAAGTAGAGCATCACACAGAGCGCCTTGGCCGTCGCGACAGCCAGCACAATCGCCACAATGATGCGGCGGTCTGCCAGTGAAAGCAGATCAGCCACGACTGAGAGTACTGTCAGCCCGCAAAGAGCGAGAAAAACACGAAAGTAAGTATTTCCGTGCAGATGTGCCATATCAGCCATGTTTCACCAGTTGGAATGACCCTGCTCTAAATAGACAGACATGAAGATTAAATATCAATCATTAGATAATGTAGATTAATGGAAACAGGAAGATCCACACCAGATCCACAAAGTGCCAGTACAACCCGACATTTTCAACGACCACGGCATGCCGGAATGCCAGCTTGCTACCCATCGCCAGAATGACCAGAAACATGATCAGTCCAATGATCACATGCAGTGCGTGAAAACCTGTCATCAGGAAATAGTTCGAAGCAAACAGGTTTCCATAGAGTATCGGCACCGCGGGATGAAAGTTTCCCAGTATGGGCGATAAGTCGACATCCTTCTTTAGCGACTCCACAAACGAATTCACGTCGGCAAGTGTAATCGCAGGGAATTGGCCGGGAGTCGGTGAACTCCGATACTCAATCAGCTGCTCGGGAGTCACTGACATGGCCAAACCAAATCGCACATGATTTTCCAGACTGCTCGCTGCTTCATTCAGGCGCGAAAGTGCCTTGAGCTGTGCCACGGTCGCAGCTTTTCCTGCTGGGGGAGCATCCTTGGGATCGGTTGTCGCGGTTTCGTTTCCAGCACTGGCAATGCGATTGCCCAGTTCGGTTCGGCGGTCAGCAGCAGGTGAACCAGGAAAGATCGCTGCCAGTTCACGATCCACGACACGTTGCAGCCGACTGGCTGTGGCAAACATGGCTTCCGTTGGCGTCTCCGGAATTTTCCCCGGGATGATTTCGTGCTCGAACTTACCTGCGTACTCGACTGACTTAATCCCTAGAAAAACCAGTCCCAGCAGCAGAGTGAAAGCAATAAATTTGCGGGCCTCCTTGAAGTTCGACACCAGCATCTTCTCATGCGCGACGACGACAAAGTAGCTGGAGACAATCAGTACGAAGGTATTCAGCCCGCCCAGCCAGACATTGATATGTGTAACGTGCGGATCGGTTGGCCAGCCGGGAGAACCATTTCGGCTGATGATATAGCTACCGATAAAGGCCGAGAAAAACATAATCTCGGTCCCCAGAAACAGCCACATTCCCAATTTGGAATTCGGAATCGGGAGACCCATACGCGGAAGAGTTCCGGCCTGGGAAGCAGTCGCTGGTGCTGAGGAGTGCATAGAGTGCAGTTTTCTTCAGTGGCCGGGAAACAAAAGAACTCAAATCAGTTCGTCACTAATTAATGGCAAAAGACGACATCGAAAGCAGACCCAGGTGATCTCCCACCAAGGCCAACAGCACCAGAGGTAAATACACAATTGATACCAGGATCAGCCGGCGGGCCGTCGCTGGTCGTTCATGCCAGGCGAACGCTATCGAAGCGGCGAGATAGCCCAGCCCCAGCACAATCGCCAGTACAAAGTAGGTCATACCACCCACTCCTGCCACGACGGGTAGCAGGCTGATCGGAATCAGAATCGTGGCATACGCGGTCGCAATCAACCCTGTCACATGGGGTTTTGGCAATCCCATCGGAAGCATCTTCAGTCCAGCCAGCAGATACTCATCGCGGTACTTCCAGGCAATCGCCATAAAGTGCGGGAACTGCCATAAAAAGAGAATAGCAAAGAGCGAGAACGAAGCCAGATCCAGATTGGCACCAGCCGCTGCCCAGCCAATCACAGGGGGTAACGCTCCAGGAATCGCACCCACGGCTGTGCAGATCGGCGAGACTCTCTTCAGTGGCGTATAAACACCGACATAAAGTGCCCAGGTAGCGGCTGTCAAAATCGCCGTCTGGATATTCACCATCGCAACGAGCATTGTACAGCCGGCAGATCCCATGAGCAGACCAACACCCAGGGCTTCCCAGGGAGACATTCGCCCTGCGGGCAAAGGACGATTTCGCGTCCGCCGCATTCGACTATCAGTCTCCTGCTCCAACCACTGATTCAAAGCCGAAGACGCCGTAGAAACCAGAGCCACGCCAGCCCAGGTCCAGAGCAAGACGGCCCAGTCCCAGTTCTCGCGAGGCGCAAGAGTGTAGCCGACAGTGACTGTGATCAGCACCATCACCGCAATTCGCGGCTTGGAAATTGACAACCAGTCAGCCAGCCGGCTTCCCAAAGCCTCAATGCGGGTTTCATCGAGCACAATGCTCTGTGATGAATGCTGTGGAAGCGATGAATTTGGTAACAGCGGGGAGTTCTGCGACATTGTTAAACGGCACCTCCAGCAAGTCGGCTGGAACCATCGAGTGGGGTTGTCAGCGAGCTATTGCGAGTTTTTGTTTCCACGGCAGCTTCTGTCACTAGAGCGTGGACAGGGGCTGTCCGAATCAAGCGTGCGATCATCACACCCAATCCCATAAAACCCAGCACAGCACCCAACGTGTGGAGCGATCTCAAAGCACTCAAAGCCGACGTCTGCTGAATGGCAACAATCCCGGCATCTGGCCAGCCATATCGAAACAGCCAGGTCCCCAATCCAATCAGAAATTGACCATTCACCAGGAGCAGCATTAGATTGGCCCAACTGCTGAGCCAGGGATGATGAAGGCGGCGAATGAGTACCCAGGTGATCGCAGCGACACCCAGAACCACAAAGGCAAAGTAGGGATGATCTCGCCAGGCATGAGCTGCACCCAGATGTCGGAGCATCCCTCCCAGAACGGACTGCAGGAAGAAGACTAGGCAGAGCACAATTGTGGCCGAAAACGCTGCCCGCGTGCGAGTGCCGGTTGGCAATCGCTCAACATTCATCCAGCGAGGACTCATCACCGCCACAGCGATCGCCATCACGGTAAAGACCCAGCAGGCAAAATTGCCATGAATCATGGCCAGGACTTTGCTCACCTGACTAACACGCATTCCGCCCAGAACTCCCTGGGCAATCACCAGCAATAACACCAAAGTTGCCAGGATGCGAACAGCCGGTCGTTGTGGTGTCAGAAAAGCTGAACCACATAATAGAAGTGCAAAAAAACCTGTCAGCATTCCCGCCAGACGATGCCCGTGCTCCAGAAACTTGTCTGGCTCGCCAATCGATTGCAGCCAAGGGTAAGCCAACATGCTGTAGCCATCTGAAGTCGGCCAGTCTGGAAAGGCCATACCGGCATCGACAGTCGTCACGACAGCCCCCATTGAAATGAGAGGCAGCGCCGAAATCAGCGTCAACCACGCAAATATGGAGGGAAGATTTTTCATAATGGCACTCGACTAGTGTTGTAAGTTAAGAACTGGCTAATGACTTTCTCTCGATGTCTCTATTGATAAGTTTGCTAAATTTCTCAGTCACAGAATCGATCGAATTAATGCCCCTGAGACTGATCGGGCCGACGTGGCATGTATTCCGTCTGTGGCAAAAAATCGTTCTCGCCAGATACGGGAGAGCTGTATTCGTAAGGCCCATGATAGACCACAGGCTGCACATCAAAGTTCCCGTGCGGCGGTGGCGATGGTGCCTGCCACTCGAGCCCATTCGAATTCCAGGGATTTCTTCCACACTTCTTCCCGAAGAAAATGCTCCAGCCAAAATTAAACAGCAGAATGAACTGGGCAAACCCCATCACGATCGCCGCATAAGTCATGAACTGATTCAGCGGCAGCAAATGCTCCAGATAAGGGAAGTGATAAGGATCGGCATACCTTCTGGGCATACCACCAATCCCTAGCAGATGCATGGGGAAGAATGTGCAGTTGAAAGCCGCAAAGGTAATGAAAAAGTGAATCTGCCCCAGGCGGTCACTCATCATGCGGCCGAACATTTTTGGAAACCAGAAATGGATCGCCGCAAAAATCCCGAACAAAGTCGATCCGAAGAGGATGTAATGAAAGTGAGCGACAATAAAGTAAGTATCATGGATATAGACATCGACAGGGACAGCGGCCATAAAAATGCCCGAAAGTCCGCCGGTAATGAACATCGACACAAAAGCCGCACAGTTTAACAGCACGGTGTTAAACTGGAGCTTTCCACCCCACATCGTGCCAATCCAGTTAAACGTTTTAATGGCTGATGGAAGCGCAATCAGGATCGTCGAAACCATGAAGGTCATGCCGACGATCGGGTTCATCCCACTGGTAAACATATGATGCCCCCAGACAATGAATCCCAGGCCCGCAATTGTCGCCATGGAAAAAATCATCGGCTTATAGCCAAAGAGAGGCTTGCGGCTCATGCAGGCCAGCATATCACTCACCATCCCCATGGCTGGTAGTAACATGATGTAAACAGCCGGGTGCGAATAGAACCAGAACAAGTGCTGCCACATCAGCGGTTGCCCGCCACCCACTGTTGCAGGAGCATTATTGACAACCAGCCCGCCCGGGATAAAGAACGTGGTTCCGAGCATGCGGTCAGCCAGCATCATGAAACCGGCTGCAGTTAGAACAGGCAAAGCAAATGCCTGAAGAATTGCGGTAATAAACATCCCCCAGATTGTCATCGGCATGCGGAACAACGTCATGCCCGGGGCACGCATATTGATAATGGTCGTCATATAGTTGATCGACCCGAACATTGAACTGAAACCGACAAATGTCAGTCCAAACAGCCAGAGTGTTTGCGCAAACCCAGATCCGGGAGCAGCTTGGGGAAGGACTGCTAAGACTGGATAAATCGTCCAGCCTGCCGCCGGGCCTCCATCGTAAGCAAACGACAGCATGAAGCAGCCGATGGCTGGCCACATGAACCAGTAGCTCAACATGTTGAGTGTCGGAAAGGCCATATCTTCGGCACCGATCTGCAGTGGAATCAGAAAGTTGCCAAAAGCCCCAGCCAGAATGGGGATGACCACGAGGAAGATCATGACGGTCGCGTGCATGGTAAACAGCATGGTGTAGGCTTCTGGAGTAATCTGCCCGCCATCTGTGCGAAAGAGCATATCCCCCAGTATTGGCATCCGCTCCCAAGGCCATGCCAGTTGCCAGCGCACACCCAGAGCCAACGCTCCGCCAACCATCAGCATCAACAGAGTCGTGAATAAGAACTGGATACCGATCACTTTATGATCGGTCGAGAATATATAGCGACGAATCCAGCCCGGCTGATGATGCACAGCGTGCATTTCATCTCCAGGAGGAATAGAGACAGCAGGTGGTGTAATGGTCGCACTCAATGGTACGTCCTTTTTTTTTTTTTTTTGTCAAAGTGACATTTGCCAGCAATTACGGGGATGTCGAGAACAATATCAATAAGTAAATATCAGGAACAATTCGTAGAGCAGATTCTAAGGATTCGAAGTTTGGGCTTGATCACCGGCTGAATTTTCTTGAGGGTTAGTCGATACGATTCCATCGTCCGCCTGGAGCAGCACCGCTTCCTGCTTCCACTTTTGAAACAGCTCTTCCGAAGTCGCTAAAACTCGGGCTTTCATTTTGTAGTGACCCCAGCCGCATAATTCAGCACAGACCAGGTCATAGCTTCCCGGCTGAAGTGCATCGAACCAGACAGGAATCACAGTTCCCGGCAAGGCATCCTGCTTGATACGCAATACAGGCACAAAAAACGAATGCTGGACATCGCCTGATCTCAAACTGATGGAGACCGGCCTGCCCACCGGGATCCTCAGGTCGTTGACGGTATAAACATCATCGGGCTGAGGCATGGGCATCAGCGGCTTGCCAGGAGCGGGATAACGAATCCGCCACTCGAATTGACGAGCAGTCACTTCGGCAATCGCTTCAATTTCCCCCGGGGCATAATTCCGCATGCGGAAAGCCGCCCAGACATCCATCTGATAGATCGCAATGAACAACAGCACGATCCCGGGGATCACCGTCCAGATCACTTCCAGGGTATGATTACCATGGGAGTACGTCGCTTTCTCGTGGGCAGGCTTAACAGCCCCCTTCCAAAGCACATAACCCAGTGCAATCTGAGTCCCTACGAAGACAATACTAGTGATCCACAAAATGATATAAAACAGCCCATCAATCCGGCGGCCAATGCTCGACATCGCCTCGCCAGTATCCGGAAACCACCAGCCTAGTGACGGCGCAGCCAGGCATAACGCCACTGCCAAGGCTGCCCAGCTCATAAAGTAGATTGACCAGAATCTTGCCACAGAACATCAGCCTTTATTGGCAAACAATCGAATTGTTACTTAACTACTGAAATTTAAAACTTAACGATATCTAATCACACCGAATCACTTCTATTGTCAATCCATCTAGCTAGCAGAACCTGCCGGCTCGACCTCAGTGATTTTTTCAGCCTTCGTTTCTTGAACTTGCACTTTGTCTGTTGCCGGTAGTTTCTTTATTGAAGATTCGACATCAGACAAACTCGTTCCATTGGCAGTGAACTCGACACTCAGAACATAATTCACCAGATCCCAGATTTCATCGTCTGTCAATGTCACGCCACCAAAGGCGGGCATCGGTGTCCCTTTAATCCCTGCATAGAGCCGGCGATACAAATCGACAGGACGCCGTCCTCCTCGATAAATTCCTCGTGTCAGATCACGGGCCGGCAGGAGATTCCCCCAGAGATCATGCAGGCCTGGACGTGGATAATTGCCATCGCCGGAAGGCATTTTCCAATACTCAAAATTGGCCGGACCATCCCCTCGGCCCTGTGCACCATGGCAGGTGTAGCACTTGGTCTTATCAGAGAGATACAGCAAACGCCCTCGCTCACGAGATGCAGCATCATCGGGAACGCGGGCTTTGGCCGGGGTAATCACACTCTCAGGCGTTTCAGCCCGCTCCCAGGCAGACACTAGAAAGTCGGCCGTATCTTCGACGACACCCTGATAATCGGTTTCAAAAAACTCAGCAAAGTCCTTTTGCAGCGTATCGACCGCAGGCGTGATTGATGCTGGAGGTTCAGCCTTTTCTCCCTTTTTGAGTGCCGCTTGAAAGGCCGCTTCACCCTGGGCGTATTCGGCTTTTAAATCTTTCGTGGAAAAATCACCCAGATCATCTGTGATTCGCTTTTCCATCTCACCTCGAATCGAAAGCCAGCGGACATATTCAATCACAGCCTTCTTCTCGGTGGGATCCATCAACAGAAACGAAGGCATGTATGTCCCGGGGATGCCATCGTCGAGGATACGCATCAGATCATCACGGGTGATGCGTTCCGCAGCCTGTGTCGAAGTGAACTTGAAAATCCCGTCGCGATAATCACGCGGCGGTGGTTGCATATATTTAGCTGTCGGTCCTTTTCCATCGCCTGTCGATCCATGACAGTGCATACAGTTTCTCTGATAAACAACCCGGCCTTGAGCCAGCAGGCCGCCATCGTCAATGACTAACGCATCACCGGCGGCAATCTCACCGACGGGCTTGCTCGAAGAGGACGTTTCTTCCTGTGATTCTTCGGCAGGTGCTGATGTTTTTCCTTCCAGAGCGATGGAAACCTGCCGGGTGGCTGCATCGAAGGCCGCGACCCGGTCCCCTTGAATTCCCTCACGAGCACCGCTGACCCAGCGAACAGGGGCACCCACTCGCAGATTTTTTGCCAGGTGAGACTGATTATCGAAAGTCACCAACATCACGGCCTTGGCAGACGAACTGGCTTTCGCATCCAGCGATTCGACGGTGGCTTTGGCCCCGCCGA
Organism: Planctomyces sp.; assembly: GCA_027483405.1. Taxonomy (GTDB): domain Bacteria; phylum Planctomycetota; class Planctomycetia; order Planctomycetales; family Planctomycetaceae; genus Planctopirus. Next base: position 8,274 of record JAIXUU010000246.1, read on the forward strand.
AATCAATCACACTCAGGCGATCCCACACGACAAGATTGTCAGGAGTTCCAAAGTGAGTCAGCAAAGTGTGCTCGACGGCTTGCCGGGCATTCGGCGCCAGGAGAGTTGTCGATGTCCTCGGGGTAAACTCCACAGCAGGATTCGGGGTACACCCTGCCGTTCCCAGCAGCAACATCACGCCCCAAACCAGGGGACGCAGCAGACCTGCCAGATGCCATGAATCCTGCAATTGGCCACAGCCAACTGGCTGGTCAGCAGTTTTCGCAAAGGAGGCGAAAGGCATCGATTTCAACAGGCTGTCAGGCATGGCGGAGTCTGTAAAACTTAAGGGGTGAGCAGGTGGGCGTTGTCAGCAATCAATCTCAGGCGAATGAATGGTGAATATTCTTGATCAATCGATTGAGTTCAATATGCTCAAGTCATGTCAGTTATTCTGAGGAGTCAGCAGCTTTCGTCGAAGTCGATTGCTCATTGGCAGATGCCGCATTTGCAGGCTGGGGTGAGGTAGCGATCACGGGTGCTGCCACCTCGGCGGGTGGCGGAATGACATCTTCCGCAATTCTTCTCACTGTGGGGATTTGAGTAGCACCACCTCCACAACCAGAGGTGCAACCGATCATCATGCCCAGAAGTACGAAGAAGTTCACCTGAGTTCGAAACCAGCGGGAGTGACGGGCAGCCCAATGGTCATCATGCAGCATGCAGAACACTCCCTTATCGATAGATCAACGTCGGTCGAATTGTTGGATTGTGGCCTGTCGAAAAATCAGTGACAACTGATTGTGGCTGGCAATTGCCATGTTTCCCAAAGCCAAGAAGTTTTATATCGTCAATTCGGGCGAATCTGGCGACTATGAACTCGACTGAAGACATAATCTCATCTGACGTTGCGCAAAATCTCAAACCAGGATTTCCCTGAATCAAAAAAGGTTGCTTGTCGGCCCGGGCAGTCTTTTTCGCTTTCAGGAGCCATCCCCTCCGTTGAACTGTCAACCAGATCCTCATGAGAAACACCGTAACTCATTACTGTAAAATATCTTACTCTACAAAAATTTGATCTAACAGATGTTCAGCCTGTGCATCATGGGAATTCAACGAACTCAAACGGCTGCCATCCACGGGAAACAGGATCATCTCTGCCATGAATTTCCACCCACTCTCCAGACCGCAAAGAGATTCTGTGATGCCACTTACGTTGTTCCGAAGCTGGCTGACTGGTATCGCTTCCTGGGTCGCATTTTTGATCCTCGGCATGACGTCTCATGGTGCATGGACTGCCCATTGCCCATTCTGCCCGCCATCGCAACCGACTTATGCCGAACATCTCGCCAACAGTGATGTCGCCATTCTGGTGCAATGGAAAGGCCAGAAGGTGCATTCTGAACAGGAAGCCACGACAACTTTTGAAATTGTCGATCTCCTCAAGGGGGACCCGAAGGATTGGAAAAAGGGGGGAGAAGTCTCCGTCCCTTATGCCCGAGATGGACAACCAGGCGACCTCCTCCTCCTCATGGGGCAGGCCGATGCCAGTCAGAAAGAAAAAAACACGAATTGGGTTCTCGTGCAAGAAGTCAATGAAGTGCTTTATGGATACATTCGCAAAGCCCCCCCACTTGAGGAGAAGAATACCAGGCGTCTGGAGTTTTATTGGCAGGGGCTTGAATCTCTCGATCCGGAAATCGGCAACGATGCTTTTGCCGAATTCAGTCGGGCCACCTACGCCGATGTCGCCTCCATCAAAGCCGTCTATCAACCCGAAAAATTACGGCAGTGGCTGCGATCCGAACAGGTTCTCCCTATTCGGAAAGGTCTTTATGCCATGATGTTAGGGCTTGTTGGCAACGGTGAAGATGCCACCTGGATGCTTGAAGAAATCCTGCGTCCTGTCGAACCCCAGGAAACACGCCTCGGAATTGACGGCATGATGGCAGGCTTTGTCCTTCTCGAAGGTCAGACGGGCCTCGAGAAGATCTGCCACGCCAAACTCGACAACCCCCAGACTTCACCTGCCGAACTCTACGCCACCGTGAATCTGCTGCGTTTCCTATGGGAAGAGAATCCCCTCCATCTGACGCCTGAGATCCTCCGCAACCAGCTACGCAAACTATTACCCAAAAAAGAATTAGGTGAGGTTGCCCTGGTCGATCTGGCCCGCTGGAAAGACTGGGGAGCCTGGCCCATGATTCAAGCTCAATGGGGACAGGGCGCTTTCTCGAACACGACGGGAAAACAGAAAATCGTCCAGTTCGCACAGACCATGCTCAAAGACCAGAACTGGGGTGATCCCCAATCCCGCCAAGCCGTTCAAGACTTTATCGACCGGAATCCATTGCCCAAATCTCCATTTCTGCCTCTACCAACCCCCTGAGTATTTGATACTGCACCCAATGAGTAATTCTCTCCGATAGACGGGGAAAGAAAGTCAACCCTCTTGATACTTGCAAAAGTGCAGGATCAGGAAGTCTGGTCAGCCCCCTTTCGTGTGGATATGATCAATTTTTGAAAGTGGTGACGGGACGTCTCTGTCCACAGACTGTTTTGTCGAGAGAAATCGATTTCCCGAGAAATCAATGGTTGCTGTGAAATCATCAATTTCTATCTACGCCTGAAACTGAGTTTGGGAGATACTGCCAGTTAAGTCAGGGCTGACCATTCAGGTAGCCGCTCAAATTTGTGCTCTTCCGTTTTCGGATTGGAAATTCATGGCATCGCGACCACTACAGCTTTCTCCAGGCGAATTCGTCGTGGGCGATACCTCGATCACGGTGAAGCAACCCTCATTGCAATACCGCGGTTACCGTATTGAAGATCTCTCGCGCGATGCTCAATTTCCTGAGGTGGCCTGGCTGCTTATCGAAGGCTCATTACCTAGTCCTGAAGAACTCGCTGATCTCGAAGCTGCACTTTCCGAAGATGGCCGACTTGATGACGAAGTCACCACCTGGCTGGTCAATCTCCCCATGCATGTTCCCGGTCTCGATGCTTTAAGAACAGCCGTTAGCCTGACGGCCACACTCGATCCCCAGGCGCAGGATAACTCACTGGCGGCTCAACGCGAAAAAGCCTACAGGCTGCTCGCACGCTACCCGATTATGGCTGCCGCTGTTGCTGGTGGTACGTTGCCGGATGACGCCGAATACCACTCGGAACTGTCTTATGGCGGAAATTTTCTCCGCCTCGCCTCGGGCATTGAGCCACGCGATGATCATGCCGTCGCCATGGACGCCCTGCTGATCACTTCTGCCGATTTCGAATACGAACCCAGTACACTGGCAGCACGTCTGGCAGCGGGAAGCC
>JAIXUU010000303.1 GCA_027483405.1 Planctomyces sp.
CGGTAAACGTGGAACCAGGTGTAGAGCACGCCCATTTCAATCAGGCGGTCAACCCAGGCTTCTGTCAGCAGATCGTCGATGTTCGTCTTGCAGACACTTGTACAAACTCCCGTGACGAGACGTTGATTGAGGCAGTTCTGCAGACCCATCATGGTTTTGCTGAGGACATTCGACCGGCCGCGTCGTTCATCGCTGACAATCTCGGTCCCTTCGACACTGATGAGCGGAGTCACATTCCCGATCTGTCGTAATCGGCGGGCGACCTCTGGTGTAATAAAGTGCCCGTTGGTAAAGACCTGAAAATAGCAATCCGGGTGGCTGGCCAGAATATCGAGCAGTTGTGGATGCATGAAGGGCTCACCACCCACGATCCCGAAGAAGCTGTTGCCGGCCTTCTTCGCATCATTGATCAACCTGTTCGCGGCTTCGAAGCTGATGGTCTGCTGCTTGGAGGCGACATCGACCCAGCATCCCTGACACCTGAGGTTACAACTGTTGATAATCGAGATGTATAAAAACGGTGGAAAGCTCTCCCCCTGCTTCAGCCTTTGTTTGAACTTATGCACCGAGAGGGCGCCTTTGACCCCCATGTTCCACGCCAGTTTCCAGGCGAGGCGTTTATCAGTGACGGTTAACAGGCGGGCAGCAAATTCAAGGTACATAAACATGCCTCTCTGGCGATAAGATCTCTGCCAGATGTTTGATCTATAAACGACGATTTCTCAGACTCAACATCGAAAACATCTTACACTGTGGTGGCAAGTCGATGCGTCGGATTCGGGCGTCCGGGTCGAAAACTTTGCGTCTGTCGCAAGGTGACTTGAACCCCCAGTTCATTAGCGACAGCCTGCAAGCTGGCAATCACTAGATCTTGCAGACTCTCGGGGTCTATGGCGACGCGGGCATTCACCACCACTTCCGCCTCCTGGACGGCACATCGCGAAGGGAGGGAGAGTTCAGCTGGGCCATCACTGCTCGTGAGATTGGCCACACCGAAGAAACCTTCCCAGAGTCCGATCGCTTTGAGGTGGGCAGTTTCTGCCCCCTTTGCTCCCAGCGATGTTTTCAACTTTTCGATGACTCCCAGCAGAAAGGTATCGAGTGCGACTGGCTGTTCGCTGCGAATGGTGAGGCTGGTATTCAGCCAGCCGAGTTCGGCTTCCCCTTCGGCATAGATATCGTAGTCGATATCCAGCACCTTTCGGCCAAAGATCCCTTCCTGTTCGAGAAACTCGCAAAAGCCATCGAACCCTTCGCCCGTTTTCGCAGAAACACGCAAAACGGGTGTCCCGGGGACTTTATTCTGAACTAAGGTAACCAGTTCCTGCATCTGCTCGGGAGATAACTCATCGGCGCGATTGATCAGGACGGCATCCGCTTCCTCAAGCTGTTTTTCGAGGATGTAAGCAGCCTTGGGTGAGAAGCCACTCCCTTCACCACGCAGCACTTTCAGACCATGCGAAGGCTTGAGCAAAACAGAATAGGGGGCAATCGAAAATCTGGCGGAATAGAGCTGCTTTAATGGCTGAACGACTGTCGCCACCAGGTCAGTGCAACTTCCCACAGGTTCGGCCAGAATGATGGCGGGTGCCCGGGAGTCATCGAGTTGCCCGAGTGTGGCAATCAACTCATTGAAGTGACAACAGAAGCAGGCTCCTGCCACTTCGCCCACGTCAAAGCCTTGCGACCTTAACGAATTGGTGTCCACCAGATCGGTCGCCTGATCGTTGGTCACAATCCCGACGGTATGGCCGGCTGCCATGTATTGCCTGGCCAGACGGGCGAGTGTCGTGGTCTTGCCGGCTCCGAGAAAGCCACCCACCATGATGAAGCGAATGGTGCGGGATGCGGCTGCCACTGGTTGCATTGATCCCTGCTCTGGCAGCTTTTCCGATGACATTTCAAAACTCCGAACACTAAATTCAGCGACTAACACAATGATGTGAGATCAAAACCGACTGTGGATTTTAGTGCGACGAGACGTCGAAAGCACCCTGAGATCCACGAATCTCCCGAAGATTGAACAATCAGAAACATGATTTTTGTCCATTACTTATCGCCTGTTCAAACTGTCTCATGAAGCCTGAACTCGATGATCAACCCGTAAGTTGGATTACTCGGCCAACAATCCCAGCGACCGCCGATAGCTCTTCCGAATCTGTTCAGCTCCCACAGTTTCCACACCGGCGGCAAAACCATCCACAAGCTGTTGAGCGGCCGCTTCGCCCTGGGCGGGGTTTTCGAGCCACTTAGCAAGGGCTTTCTTTGTGGCGGCAACAAAGACCTCCTGGCCCAAAACGGGCAGGTAGGTGGTGACATCATTCGCCCGTAAGGCCTGAGCGATCGCATCGAAGGCTTCCCCGGCACTGGCAGCATTCAATCCTGAGGTGGGCAATTGGCTCAGATTGATCAATTGCGATTCCCGAGTCAGCGAGAGTGCTGCCCCTGGGAAAGCTTCGTCGGCGCGAAGGTCAATCAGCAGTTCCAGCAGGCTTGAAAGAGCCCCGAGTGTTTGAGTTTGCGAATCACGGAACGTCAGGCTCCAGCCATCAAAACCGACGAGTGCCGGACGGTACCCTGCTCCATGCTTGAGCCATGTTTTCCGCAGCGGATCGTAGGCTTCCGCTGTGGCAGGGATGGGAGCGACGCCAATTTCGCCACTGCTGTTCAATTCCAGTGACGGGGATTCGGCGGCTATTGTCGCTGATATCCCCGGATGAGCGACCGGCTCATAGCCAATCGCCATGGCGGCCTCACCCTTTAAGACTTTCGCTCGGGCTTCGACAGCGGTGAGTTGTGCCGAGGCGGGATCGAGGAACTCCCAGCGTCTGGCTAACCTGGAAAAGACGGCATTGGCGACAGGTTGAGAAACTCTCGACGCACCACTTCCGATTTCGAACCAGACGGAATAGTCGCCCAGGCCGCGCAGTAATGGCACAAGTTGGGTATGGAACCAGGTCGATCGCGTGGCCTCACCCCAGGGCTCGACGATTGGAAGTCCATTCGCCCACGCTTTCTGACTCATGAGTAAATTGTCGTAATCACTCCAGGTTTGAGGAACTTTGAGACCGGCTTTTTCCAGAAGATCCCGGCGGTAGTAGAGCAGATAGACGGGCTGAGAGATCGGCAACGCAATCAGCCGCTGATTTCTTGTAGCCAACCTTTGCTTGAGGCCGTTGAGAATATCGAGCTTTTGTGGTTCACCCGTCGAATCGACGGGCTCAAACGGTGAGAGCAGATTTTTCTCGTCGAAAGCAGTCAGTTGATCGTTGGCCACAAAGGCGAGTTGTGGTTGAGAGGCGGCCTCCATCGAGCTGTCGATAAAATTGACTACTGCCCCCGTTTGGGCTTCCCATTCGCCAATAAGGACTTCCCAGAAATCGGCCAGCTTCCAGGCGGCGGGGCTGGCAATCTCTAGAGAAACCCCACTGAGTGGTTTGCCGACTGGCTCGGTTTTCCCCCAGGGGCAACCAGATAAACTCAGGCAACTGGCACTCACAGCCAGCGATGCACTCCGAAGGAATGTGCGGCGAGTGATAACATGATTCTGCTGGGCTGGAAGAGAAACATCGCGGTGTTCATCACAGGAGTTGCCCATGCTGGCATTTACAGAAAGCGAGCCAGTGTTGTCATCCTGCGCGCGGGAATGCATGAACTTCTTCTCCAATTCTCCAAAGGATCGATGTCTCTCGTGTCTCTGGTTCGCTGTGGTCTGTGGCAGGTCACTCGTCTCAGTGTCCTGTGGTCAATCGATTCATTCGCTTTGCCAAAATCAACTTCGCGTTGAACATTTGCCAGACATGCTTGCCCAGAGCTGCAAGCATGGCACATCTGATCTCACTTGTACTGCAAAAAGACGCGATGATTGAACCATGAGTTATCTATTCTGGACAAAGAACCTCAAGCCTTGCCAATGAGTTTCATGAATTCGGCTTCATTAATGACAGGCACTCCCAGCGATTGGGCCTTGGCCAGTTTGCTCCCTGCATTCTCACCAGCCACAACGAAGCTGGTCTTTTTCGAGACACTGCTCGCAGCGTGTCCGCCGTGAAGACGAATCAGTTCTTCAATCTCCTCCCGGCCCATGGATGGCAAGGTGCCAGTCACGACAAAAGTCTGGCCTGAGAGCACCCCGTCCGTTGCAGCAGTTTGTTTCTGTTCGCTTTCGGTGCCGAGATTCAGCCCGAGATTTTTTAACTCCTCAATCAGTTTGGAGCCGTACTCGGTGCGAAAGAAATGATGCACCGATTGCGCGATGACTTCACCCACTTCGGGAGTTGCGGAAAGCTCTTCGATTGTCTGAGCAGATAATCGATCCATCGAACCAAATCGTTCGGCCAGAATTTGTGCTGTCCGCTGCCCGACATGTCGGATATTGAGTGCCGTGAGCAATCGCCATAATGGTTGTTGCCGGGAAGCTTCTAATCCTGCCAGGAGCGAATCGACTGATTTTTCACCGAGTCTTTCGAGTTCGAGCAGTTCGGCTCGTTTATCGATCAGGCGATAGAGATCGCTGATACTCTGCACCAAACGACTGGAAACCAGTTGCTCGACCAGTTTTGTCCCCAGGCCTTCAATATCCATCGCCTGGCGGGAAGCGAAGTACCTGAGGGATTCGCGAAAGCGGGCCGGGCAATTGATGTTCGGGCAGCGAATGTAAACGCCCCCTTCATCCTGCTCGACGATTGTGGAACATTCGGGGCAAGTCTCGGGAAATCTATAGGGAGCTGTATTTGTGGGCCGAAGATGTTCCTCCACGCGCACAATGTGGGGAATGATCTTGCCGGCCTTTTCGACAATGACCGTATCGCCCACGCACAGACCCAACCGCTCAATTTCATCGCGATTGTGCAGACTCGACCGCGAAACGGTGGTTCCGGCAATCTCGACTGGTTCGAGATCGGCGACTGGCGTCAATACGCCCGTTTTCCCGACCTGTACAGTGATGTTGAGGACCTTGGTCGCAGCCTCGTAGCGTTCCCACTTATAGGCGACAATCCAGCGCGGGCTTTTGCTGGTCATTCCCAGTTCCGCCCTTAGAGCCAGATTGTTGACTTTGAAGACGAGTCCATCGACTTCAAAATCAAGTGTCGAGAGCGCTTCCATCATGGCTGGTGAGGCAGCCACCGCTTCCTCGAAGGAAGGATGGCAGGCCGTCATGGGGACAGTGGGTAACCCGACGGAATGGAATAGCTGAAGATAATCGGCATGGGTCGTGAATCGAGTCGCCTCCTGCTCGTCGATGGCTCCCAGCGAGTGGGCAAAGAATCGCAGCTGCCTTTGGGCACACAGCTTCGGATCGAGCAGCTTGAGTGACCCTGCCGTGGCATTGCGGCTGTTCTTGAAGGGTTCTTCTCCACGCTCCAGTTGATGAGCACGAACTTTGGCGAAATCCTGGTTGCCGATATAGGCCTCACCACGAACTTCGAGCAATCGCGGGATGTTTGATTCGGCAAAAAGCGATTTTTTCGACGAGCCATCATCCAGGAATAGCGGCACGCCTTTCATGGTCCGGGCATTGTGGGTGACGTCGTCGCCCACGCGGCCGTCGCCACGTGTGACGGCCCGGATGAGTTTGCCGTCCTCATAGATCAACGAGAGAGCGACGCCATCGACTTTGAACTCGGCCAGCCATTCCATGGGGCCTTGCCAGCCGATTTCGCTCGCACGCCTGGAAACCTTCTGGCCAAATTCCAAGAGTCCGGGTTCGTCGTAGACGTTATCAATCGAAAGCATGGGGACTGAGTGGGCCACCTGCACGAACCCTTCGATGGGTTCGCCACCCACTTTTTGCGATGGGCTGTCAGCGGTCACTAACTCGGGAAAGGCCGTCTCCACTTCGAGCAGGCGAGCCATCAGCCGGTCGTATTCGAGATCGCTGATCTCATTCTGGGCGAGGACATAGTACAGACGGTCGTGCCGGCGGATTTCACTCCGCAATTTGTCGAGAAGATGTCGGGCCTGATCTGCTGATGTCGGCAATGGTCTGGCCAAGAGTTCTGCGATACTCATCGAGTCCCACATTGCTTCGAGGATTCCTGAATGCTCTCTCGAAGGATCATAGCGGGAACAGAAGCTTGCTCACAAACCTTTGTGAATAACGTCACTTGGGCTATATGGATAGGAATCTGGTGATGCGGGAAAATTTATCGCTTTTTCTTAGGCTTTTCGTCTTCGTCCAAGTCGTCGAAGAAATCATCTGCAGTCGTTTCGAGGTCATCGGCACTTTCGAGGAACATTTCCTGAGAGTCTGGCTCGACGGCTTCCGTCAGATCTTCTTCATCGTCCACAACAGGTTCGAATGACGACGTCGCTTCGAGATCATCTTCGATTTCAAGATCCTCATCGTCATCGAGAACTTCCGCATCGTCCTCGTCGGCAACTGCTTGCGATTTTTTCCCCGCAGGTGTTTTGGCAGCGGTCTTCTTAGCTGCTGAACGGCCGCCGAAAATCAGAATCCCGACAGGCATCAGGGCGACTGTCCCGGCACAGAGCAGCGAGAGTCCCACAAAAATCTGCGACATGAGCTGCAGATTGGCCGCATGGCTCACAAACGCCATGACCAGCAGATAACAGAGGAATCCACCGGGAATGGCCGCGACGAGCGATGTCAATGCAAAAGAGACTTTCCCCATCAGATGCTCCTGTTGTCTAATCCCAGCCTGGCCAACCTTGCGGCAGAACTTTCCAAATAGAGCTTAGATTGACAGAGGGAGGTGGAACAAGCCCCTGTTCAATGAGAGGCTGCTCCCCACCAGGACTCTCGGCTGAATGTACCGATTCTGGCACAGTGTTGTTTTTTCGCTTCGCGACACAGTGTTGTCTTTTTGCAGCGCAGAACCGTGTTGTTTTTTCGCTACAGAGGATGGTGATCTTCTGGGGGTTGGGGTTACCGGGAAAGGACTGGATCCAGCCATAAGCCCCAATCCTGATAGGTTCCGTCTTCTGAGGGTGAGGTGACGAGTTGCAATTGATTGACATCGCTCACATCCACCTGAAAGGAAACGAGCTGATCAGCTTTGACGATTGGGGATTTCCATAATGTCTTGCCATCCCCCCGAATCTCGAAGATCACTGAGCCACCTGAACCCGTCGCCAATCCCACTTTCCCTGCGAGTTGTTTCCATTTTTTGCCGAGAGAGTAGACATGCTCAGCTGGTGCATGGGCATAGATTCCTTTAGCAAAGATTTCTCCCCGGCACTCGAGCAGGATGGAGGCGTTGGGCAAGCGATTGAAGGCGGGTTGCATCCAGCCGACCTTGGCAGAGTCGGCTCGATAACTGGTGAGGCTGGACTCTTTTCGCTTGCCGGTTTCTTCCGCGGGTGTTTGAGAAGGTGGTGTTGTGTTGATCAAAATGTTTGCGATGGTCTGAGCATCACGAACTTTCAGTTTGTCTTTTTCCTGCTTAGCGAGCGTCATATTCCCATTGTTGATGGCGGCTAGAAAGGGGCCCAGCACCTGCCGCGTTTGAATGGCCTTTAACTCGGGAACACCAGCCTTTGTTACGAAATACGAGTACTCCATTTCACCCTGTGCATGCTGACTTGAAGTTGCTCCATTGGCATGCAATGCCACCAAGCGCAGGGTTCCCCACTGGCCGGGAGTTAAGGCTTTGGAACTCAACTTAAAGGTTCCGTCCCGTGTGGGAATGGCTGTCGCCGATGTGGCGTTGTAGTCGCTGTTTCCTTCGGGATCAAAGTACGCCACGACACCGTAAACGGGAGGCTCTCCCTGAATGTTTCCTTCGACGAAAATCGATTGATCTTCAGCACGAATCCGCAGGTTTTTCAAAGTCAGATTCGTTTTGAATTGCTGGGGTTCCTGACGACCACAGAAGAGGGGATGTGAGGCCAGTCGGAGAGCGTGCGCAAATGTCAGAAATGAGCCCCGGCCTTCACCGCGCTCTTCTTCAAAGTAAGTGCGATTGCCTGATCCCATCAGGGCAGAGCCGAGGACGGCTTCATCAGGCCGGGCAGTGCAATGGGGTAATCCGAAGGCATGGCCGAGTTCGTGTGCCATACCGCCGATGAAGATCGAGTTGTGCCTGCCTAAGGAAATGCGACCATATTCGCCGTCGCGAAGCATGGGTTCTTTCTTGGCAAGATTCAAAGTGTCGAGTTCGGGAGAGTCGAGTTGCCAGGCTGTCCCGCTGCGATAGGTGCCACCGGCGTAATAAGGTGATTTATGCTCGAAAGTCAGCTTCTTTTCGTCCCACGTGGCGAGGTTACAAAAGATGGCCATGGTTTCCTGGGAGGCATTGATCCCGGCTTTTTGAAGTAGGGGCAGACATTCCTTGCGAATCTCGTCCCCTGACTTCTTTTCGTAATCGGCAAAGGGTTTGGCTCCACGCACTTCGTGGATGACGACCTGACCATTCTGGTTAAGCTGCAAGCCGAACGATTTTGGCCCAAAGCCATTCCGCTCCATCTGTGCTGCATAGAAGGCCTGGATGTGCTGAAGCATCCGCGTCATGCGGGCCTGATGGTCTGCTGGAAACTCCCGATCTTTGGGCGTGAAGCAGACGATGTGGAGATAGCGCTGAACTGGTTGAGTATTCTTTTCAACCCAGGGTTCAAGCAGATCTCGGGCGGCCTTCGCTTGAGCAGCATTTTCAGAGAGATCTGCCGCCAGCACGACCGGTTGGTCACTGCTCCAGAGACACCAGCCGCATAAGGCCAAAAGGACGCCAAGCCGACAAATCATGATCCGCCTCTCTTGTTGTGGACTTTGTGCGTGATCATATTTTAATTTATCACACAATAACAAGTCAGTGGCGAAGAGATTTGGTTTTACGTGATGAACATCGGCGTGAGAACATGAATGCGTGCAGCCAGAGAGCCCAACATCTTGATGAGGGTGAAATCTGCTCGGGCAGGAATTGATGGCGTGCCAAGGATGAGCTGGCATCACCGCCCAATGTGACGACGCTGACGCAGTGCCGTTACATCGAAACCTGTTGCCTAGAAGCTGCCGCCGCCCAAAGCCTGATAGGCAGTAATGGCGGCTGCCAGTTGTTGCTGCTTGGTCTCAATGAGAACCATGCGGGCTTCCATCATATCTCGCTGTGCCAGCAAGACTTCGACATATTCGGCCCGGGCATTCTGAAAGAGTTTGGTCGCACTATCGACCGACGCTTCGAGAGCAGCCAGTTGCTGCTTCTTGATTTCGATACTGGCCTGATAGTTCTCGACTTTGGATAGTCGATTCACGATCTCGGTATAGGCATTCAGAATGACCTGCTGGTAGTTGTAGACACACTGCAACTGCTGGGCATTCGCCGTCAGATAGTCAGCCTGAATGGCGCTTCTGTTGATAACAGGTGCTACCAGATCACCCGCGACGTTGTAAATGAGCGAATCGGGCGTCGAGAACAAATACTTGGCATTAAATGCATTATAGCCAACACCAGCATTCACTATGAGCGAAGGATAGAATCTGGCGCGGGCGACTTTTACATCCAACCCGGCAGCCGAGAGCTCTTTTTCTGCCTGCCGCACATCGGGTCGATTCTGCAGAATCTGACCAGGAAGGCCAGCGCAAAGAGGCTGTAGATTCAGATCCAGAAAACTCGATGCGGACCGCATGACTGGCTGCGGATAACGACCGAGAAGAAAATTGATCCGGTTCTCGGCTTCCACGATCTGTTGCAGAATGATCAGTTTTTCACTTTGATTTTTGCGAACTTCCGCCTGAAATCGCTGGACAGCCAGCTCGGTATCGCGACCAGCCGCTTTTCTCGCTTTGGCCAGTTCCAGACTTTGCTCCTGAATCTCGATCGTTTTATCGAGGATCTGCATCTGGTTATCGAGAGACATCAGTTCGTAGTACTTTTCGGCCACTTCGGAAACCAGTCTGGTCACCATATAGGCCTGACCGTCGCAGGTGCCTAAATATCGAAGTGTGGCGGCGTCGCGGGCATTGCGGAGTTTTCGCCAGATATCAATTTCCCACGAGATATTCGCTGCCACGAGGAAGTTGGGTAATGGTTCTGGAAAGGCAACGCCGGGCTTGACATCCAATTGGCTTTCGACGGCTCCTTCACGAGTAAAGAGACCTGGTTTATCAACTCCCGCCCCTGCCCCTAACGTAAAGAATGGCAGAATCGCACCACGCCTGGCGCTGACTTCGTTATAAGCAATCTGAATATCCTGATTCAGGATTCTCAGCTCCTGGTTCCCGACCATCGCCTCTTCAATGAGGCTCAAAAGATTGGGATCGTCGAAAAAGTCTCGCCAACTGATGAGTGCCGAGTTTTCATAGGTATCAGCAGCCATTTCGAGGCGAGTATAGCCGACCTGCTCAATATCGGACGCCTCATTCAATGTGGCTGTGCCTGCCTCTTCCGGGCTGGGCGGAACTACAGGAACATCAGGAACACTCCGCTTAAACCAACTGAAGCTGGATGGCATGGAAGGGCCCTGTAACGGGCCTTCCAGTTCCGGAATGCGGCACGACGGGGCACTCAGCGCCAGGCCGGCGATCAATGTCGGCAGAAGAGTACGTGCTCTACTCTTTGCTTTCGACGGTCTCACTAAGTGGTTCAAAATGTTCCTCCCTGATCAATGAACGCCCATCCGCCATCTTGGCGAAGATATAGTAGAGACCTGGAATCACCAGAACTCCGATCACTGTTCCGACCAGCATTCCGCCGACGGCCGTGGTTCCAATCGTACGATTCCCAATAGCTCCCGGCCCGGTGGCCCTGACAAGCGGAATCAAACCGGCAATAAAGGCAAACGACGTCATTAGAATCGGCCGGAAACGGACTTTTCCGGCTTCAATGGCTGCATCCCGAATACTCATCCCCGCCTGCCGGAGCTGGATCGCAAACTCGATAATCAGAATCGCGTTCTTTCCCAACAGACCAACCAGCATCACCAGACCAATCTGGGCAAAAACATCGTTCGACAACCCCATGGCCTGAAGTGCAAAGAACGAACCAAAAATCCCGACAGGTAGCGAAATAATAACGGCTAGTGGGAGAATGAAACTCTCATACTGGCCAACCAGCACCATATAAACAAACACCACCACAATCAGAAAAATATAGACAGCCAGATTTCCTTTATTGGCTTCGTCGTAAGACAATCCCTGCCAATCGATGCCGTAATCTTTCGGTAAGGTTTCCTTAGCGACTTCCTGAATCGCCTGGATGGCTTCACCACTGCTGTAACCTGGTGCAGGGGCACCCTGAATGGCCGCCGTTGGATACAGGTTATATCGATTAATTTCATTCAAGCCCTGCTTTTTCTGTATGCGCATAAAGGCTGAATAGGGGACCATCTCTCCTTTATCGTTCTTGACGAACATGTTGTTCAAATCTTCGGGGAATCGCCGAAACTCGGGAGCCGACTGGACATAGACTTTGTAGAACTGTCCAAAGCGGACAAAGCCCTGCTCCCAGGTACTGCCCACGACAATCGAGAGATTCTCGAGGGCATCCGCGATGGAGACCCCTTTCTGCATAGCGACGTCGTTATCGATCACAATTTCGTACTGCGGGTAGTTATCTGCAAAGAACGTAAAGAGTCCTTTTAACTCTTTTCTTTTCGATAATGCCTCCATGAATTTCTGGGTTTCTTCACCCAGTCGCTTATAATTTCCTGAATTCGACTTATCGAGCAGATTCAAAGAGAAACCACCGGCAGCACCGAAGCCAGGGACGGCGGGGGGTTCAAAGAACTCCAGCTTGACGTTCGCAATCGATTTCGTTTTCTTCTCGAGTTCTTCAATGATCTGCTTGGAAGTCAGCTTCCGATCTTCCCAGGGCTTCAGGTTGATAATACATGTCCCGGCATTAGAGCCGCGGCCTTCTGTCAGCACTTCGTAGCCTGCCAGAGACGAAACGGAGCTGATCTCGTCGAACTCTTTACAGACCTTCTGCAATTCATGGGACTTGGAGTTGGTGTACTCAAGCGTTGAACCAGGCGGCGTCTGGATAATCCCATAGATAATCCCCTGATCTTCCAGCGGAATAAAACCTGAGGGAAGAATCGTATTCACGAAGAAGATGCCCGCTCCAAAGCCTGCAATGACGAGCATAGTGAGCATGCGGAGGGTGACCACACCTTTGAGAATGACGACATAGCCTCCAGTGATTCTTTCAATGAAGGTATTGAAAATCTCGATCAGAATGGCAATTGGCCCTCGCCATCTCTTCTTATGTCCATGATTCATGGGTTTAAGGATCATCGCACAGAGCACAGGCGTCAAAGTTAAAGCGACGACACCAGAGAGAACAATGGACATCGCCATGGTCAGAGCAAACTGACGATAGAAGACACCGACGGGGCCCGTCATAAAGGTGACAGGGATAAAGACCGCAGTCATCACGAGAGTGATTGCAATAATCGCTCCGCCAATCTCATGAATCACTTCTTTCGTCGCGTTATATGGTGAGAGATGCTTTTCATGCATCTTGGCATGGACGGCTTCGACAACCACAATCGCGTCGTCCACGACCACACCGATGGCCAGCACCAGGGCGAACAGAGTGATCAGGTTCACAGACATGCCGAACATCAGCATGAAGAAGAATGTCCCGATGAGTGAGACAGGGACAGCCAGCGTGGGAATGAGCGTACTGCGGAAATCTCCCAGGAAGAGAAAGACCACCAGCGACACGAGCACAAACGCCTCGAAAAGTGTGTGCACCACCTTCTCGATGGAGGCTTCCAGGAAGCTCGAAACATCGTAGCTGACTTCGTAGTCCATGCCCGGAGGGAATGGGAGGTTGTGCTTCATTTCATGCAAATGCTCTTTCACCGCTTCGATCACCTGGGTGGCGTTCGAGCCGGGAGTCTGCTTCAACACGATAGCTGCCGAAGGGTAGCCATCTTTATCGGAGTAGAGGTCGTAGAAGGACGACGCCAGTTCGACTTTGGCGACATCTTTCAATCTGAGAATCTGACCATCTTCATTGGCTCGCAGAATAATGTTTTCGTACTGTTCAGGTTTGGTGTAACGTCCTACCCAGGTCAGCACATATTCAATCGTCTGCGAGGTCTTTCCTGTGGCCTGACCTAAGCGGCCTGGCGAACCGATCATACTCTGTTCGGCAATGGCCTTCATAACATCCGTGGCGGCGATGTCATAGGCCCGCATGCGGTCGAGATTCAGTTCGACTCGCATGGCGTAGGCACGGTTGCCGAGAATATTGGCTGTTCCCACGCCGCGAATACGCTTGATTTCAGGCAGGACTTTGGCAGTGACGTAATTGTAGAGATAATTCTGGTCATCACTTTTTTCAGTACTGTAAACGTTCACATACATCAGCATGCTGGACATGTTTTGGAGAACCACAATCCCCTCGCGATCAACGATCGGCGGGACGCGACTTCTTACGCTCTGTACACGATTATTGACGTTCAGCACCGCCACGTTGGGGTCGGTGCCGGGCTCAAAGACAATGGTGATGGTGGCTTCACCGGCGCTGGTCGCAGCCGATGTCATGTACCGCATATCCTGAACGCCATTGATGGCCTGTTCGAGGATCACGAGGACTGAATCGACCAGCACTTCGGCGCTGGCACCGGGATAGGAGACCGCGACGACCACGCTGGGTGGTGCGACGGAAGGGAACTGGGAGATGGGCAAAGCCTTAATGGCCAGCCCCCCCATAAAGAGAATCAACAGCGAGATGACAATCGCGAGTGCAGGCCTGTGTAGAAATTTAGCGAACATGCTGGTGTGCCCCTATTCGGCTTTGTTCTTGAGATGACCGAGAACTTCTGCGGGGTCGATGTACTCGTACTCGACCTCGTCACCATCTCGAACCTGCCGCACACCTTCGAGAACGATCCTGTCGTCCGCCTTGAGACCACTCCTGATAATAAAGATATCATCCTTTTCGTTACGTATCTGGATCTCCCGCTGACGCACGATGCCTTTGAGCGTGTTCGCGTGATGCTCGGCATGGTGTTCGGGAGAAAGGTTCTTCAAATGGTCATCATGTTGCTTATCGTCGTGCTGTTTCTTTTCGCGAGGCAATGGTGGCCGCTTTTCAGCAGGTTTGACTGAAGACTTTTTGTCCTCTTTTGCGTCATCGCCGTCGTGGTCGCTTTCCGTGTGAGCTTTGGCTTCATGCGAATCGGCCATTACAGGTTCGTCTTTACCTTCACCATCACCTTCGGGCACAGGTTCGACAACATAAACGAACCGCTTAGCCAGAATTTCAAAGGTGGCCCGCTGCGGGATGACAACGGCGTCTTTCAGCGTTTTTGAAAGCAGAATGGTTCCCGTTTGCCCATGTCTTAAAAGTTGATCTGGATTGGGGAAATCTGCACGGAAGGCAATATTGCCTGTCGTGTTATTGAAGTCGGCTTCAATCGCACTGATCTTTCCAGGGAGTGGAAACGTGGTGTGGTTGGCGAGCACGAGTTCCACTTTGACATCGGCCTGTCCGTCTTTGACCTCTTGCTGATAGGCCAGATACCTGGCTTCGGGGACATTGAAGTAGGCCCACATGACGTTGTTATCAGAGAGTGTCGTGAGAATATCCCCTTCGGCCACAAGGCTGCCCTGCTGCTGGCGAAGGCGATCAATAATCCCGTCAAAAGGAGCTTTGACTTCGGTGAAATTCAGTTCGGCCTGAGCCAGTTTGACTTTGGCATTGGCTTTAGCAAGTTTGGCCTGTGCCAGAGCCACTTCCTGCTCGGAAACGACCTTTTGCTCAAAGAGTTTTTTCGTGTTTTTATACTCGATTTCTACGAGCTGTGCTTCGGCGATATCGGACTCGAGCCGGGCTTGATAGAGGGTTGCCAGGACACGAAAGAGGATGTCACCTTTTTTAACAAACTGGCCTTCCTTGATTTTGATTTCTTCGAGGTAGCCGCTTTCGAGGGCACGCAGTTCAATATGGCGGCAGGAATGAATCTGACTGACATACTGCTCGGTGATCTGCATGTCTTTGGCGATAGCACTGGTGACTTTCACCAGATGATGCTCGGCGTGATGTTCTTCGGGACGCTTTGCACAGCCGGAAATGATGACAATCAAAACCGCAGCCAAAGCCAGCGGGCTCCAGGATCGCCATGGTCGCGAACATGCCGATGAGGACTGTCGCTGTAATTGATGAAACCTTGACTGCATCTTGATGGCCTTCAGGCAATTCGACTGCCTGATTTCAGGTAAATAGAACCAACGACTATTGAAAATTGAGGCACGCCCATGGAGAGGATGCCTTCCCATCAGAATCGATTTAAGTATTTCCAAGCGCATAGTCGCCTTACAGAAGAAATTCGGCATATTGAAGACTTCCTGCTTACCTTTTTCTCAAATTGTAAGGATTGGCGAAGCCCCGCTATTTACCTAATGTTCAGAGCAGCAAGGTATTCAGGGCCTGGGTATGATGAAAAATCCAAGAATCGTTCATAAGTTTTCCAGTTCTCAAGTAACGATTCAAAGAGCGAACAAAAACTCCGCCAATCAACAGAGAGGCATGAATCCAAACCATGCATCCGATCTTGCTTCTAATCTGAGAGCCAGTCCCTTTGGGAAAACTCCCTGTCGCACAGAGAAGGTTTGCTCACCTATCTGAATTGAGATTATCCCATTCGGGAACCTGTCGGCGAGCGGATACGAGAACCTCACGCTATTGTCAGGGAACTCTGCCAGGATCGGGCTTGCCATCAAAGGGCTGCGTGCTCTGCGAGCCGTGGGCATTCCGAGTGAATTGTGCCTGTTTTACAGCAATTTGAGGTAACTGAGAGAGTTGTAGCCACCTGGCTATTGACGATGATCAATAACCTGCAATCAGTTCAAAAAACTGCAGTTGTTATCAAACTTTTAAGCTTGATTGTGCCAGCATGTCTATGACGAGGATGATCATTCGATGATTGGTGGATGAGGGAATGAATGTAAGGAGAGCATTGAAATGAGTGCCGCTCGCTAATGCCCCTCACCCTGCGCTCTCCCACGAAGACGCGGGAGAGGGTTTTACAGGGAGGTGTTTGATCAAGCAGGAGACGTGAGTTCATCACGATGGTCGCGAAGAACACGAAGGTTGGAAGAGAGGCAAGAAGGCAGGCGGGAGCCTGCCCTACTTGTGGTGACCGTGCGAGGGTTTTAGAGGATGCTCTCAGCAGAAGGCCGCGGCATGGGAATTGCGATCAGGGAGAGGTAAGTTACTGATGGGTACAAATACGAAAAGAGGCACCCAAAAGAATCGGGTGCCTCTTGAAGTTGGCTGCGGCATGGGCATTTGGATTTTGTGGAGATTCCGTTCTGTCCTGGCAAGTCATACCTTGAGCTGCGTGGAGGCCTAGGGGCCTATGAACGCGTTCAAGAACCTGCCATGACAGAATGAACTTCCAACTAGGCCAGTTGCTTTTTGCGGCCTACCAGGGTTCGAATTCGTTCTGCAAGCAGCGCGGCATCGAATGGCTTACGGAATGTTTCGCTGAAGAGTGAGCGGTCGATACCACTCGCAGTGTCTTCATCGGTCAGCAATGCCACCAGAACTGCGTCGGCATATTCGCCGTTTTTACGCAGATTCTGGGCAATCAGCATTGCTTCATGCCGTCCCATACTGAAGTCGATGACTACCGCATCTGGATGCAGCGATTCTGCCTGAATGCCTGCTTCGAACCCGCTGGCTGCTGCTTCGATTTTGAAGTCTTCGATAGGCATCAGCTCAGTCAGGTTGTGGCGGACCTGGGAATCGAGACCGACGAGGAGCAGTTTGCCCATCGCTTCGTCTTCGAGTTCACCCAGAGGCATGCCGTGCTCCTTAAGGAAGCGGATTAAATGCTCCCTGGGAATGCGGCGATCCTGCGATCCGGGAATGCGGTAGCCGCGCAGACGCCCTGAATCAAACCATTTGGAGACGGTTCGAGGGGCAACTTTGCAGATCTTGGCGACCTGGCCAGTCGTAAAGATCGTTCTCATCGCGGGCACTCCAATCACCTATTATTGTTCACACACAGAAGGGTGTCGCGACCCTCCGGATCTTGACCCTCGCACGACGAATGTGGCTTTCATGGCCGCAACCAAATTTGCTGTCAGAGAATATCCCTGTCAGCTTTCCGCCTCTTGAGAAACAGTGCTGGGACTCCCGAAGAAGGCTCAACCAATCTCTCAAATGTCGAACGCTGGAAAATCGAATCCGACCCGATCCTTAGTTTCGAATTCGAGTGAGGGGCGGGACGTAACCAAACTGGCAGAGCGTCCCTGCTCTGTGCATGAATCAAATTGCCCGCTTGTATCCTGCCCCCCTGGCAGTCGGTTTACCGGCGTTTCCGCCACAACACGATTTCCCGTCCGAAGGCGTTTGTCGTGTCGTTCCGATGCAAACCGTCTGCGTGTTCTTTTCGGCTTTCCTGGCACGATGACTTCAATTCTCTTGTCAAGACTGTCTTTGACTCTTGACGAAGTCGCTGGTTGCCGAGTTTTCGCGTGTTTTCAGGCCGTACTGCTTGCGTGAAATACGCCATTTATCATCACAGTTCAGGGCTCAAGGAATTCTCATCGAAGGGGCTGCTGTGACAGAATTCCTTCAGTTCTGAAGCATCAGGACTGAAGGATTCAAAATGAGTGGAAAAGGGCTCAAGTTTTCCGTCTGAACCTTACTCGTCAGTCGTCTGAAGCCAGAAATTGACGATCCAATCAGTCATGTTGAACTTCATTGAAAGTCATGCGGCAGGTCTAGGTGGCATCGGTGGTGGGACGCAAATGGCGCGGCATCCTAATCGTCGTGCCGTGACACGACCACGCTTAAGAAGTGCTGGGCCAGGTTGGCCGGGTGATCCGACACTCAAGTCTTGTCACCCGAGATCACGTGAAGAGTAGGCTTGCTCGGGATGTGAGCAGGGCATGAATCCGGTTTACCACGAAGGAAACGAAGAGCACTAAGGGAATTCGTTGTGAGTGGCATGCAGGAGCATGCCCTACTGAAGAGCAAGAACTCAACTGCTTGGAGAACTTAGCGGCTTCGCGCGAGGATGAATCTGAAGTTCGATGGTTCCGCGCGAAGACGCGAAGACTGCGAAGGGGACGTGTTGGTTCATTCCACGGGTGCTGCAAGGCGACCCGCGAGAAGAGAAAAACAGAAGACCCTCACCCTGCCCCTCTCCTATGAGGACGTGGGCGACGGTTTCAGAGGCATGATGGTATGAAGCACATCGTTGCCGATGGATCAATCATTCTGGGCTGGGTTTGGTGGAGTTTTCTTCGCCTTTAAGCCAGTCGAGGGGGAAGCGGGCGAAGGTTAATGTTTCGTAAGCGTTGCGGTCGCCGCATTCGTAGAGCAGGCCGATTTCGCCGTTCGCGAGAACTGTGAGGCAGGAGTAGGCACTCGGTCGGGAGTCGATGAGTTTACCTTCAGACCACGATTTTCCCAAATCTTCACTAATTCGAACGGTCATGTTGGCCCGCTTGTTTGAAGAAGCCGGGTTTGCGAACAGAAGTGCTCCGGAGGGATGCCTGACGATGCTGGCCATGCAGGTCGGATCGGGCAACTGGCTGTAGGGGGCTGACCATGTGCCATCAGCCAGTGAGTTTTTGCCCGGCGTGAATCGTGACCAGAATCTCTGGCCGCGCTGGCTTTCATTCCGCATGGTGAAGAGGAGTGTGCCATCGGCGGCTTCTGCCACATGAGCTTCGGATGTGGCTGGCTGATTGGCGGCTGCCGGGGGCGTGAGGTGCCAGTTCTGGCCGTGATCGTTACTCCACAATAGACAAGCATGGACGACGTTGTCGGCTCCCTTGTATTGAGCCGCAAAGACGAGAGTGCCGTTTTGTAATTGAATCCCGGCTCCCGGGCCCTGGAATAACAGCCGCCAGGCGGGCTGCTTGACTTGTGACGTGATGGAGACGGGAGTTGACCAGGTGAGTCCATCGTCTTTGCTGGAGGAGATGACAAGCTGGCCGGTTTCTTCGGGGGAAAGTCCGGGGCCGGAACCATGCCAGGCTCGTTTGCCGAACGACCAGAGTGCGGTCACAAAGATTTCACCGGTCTCTCGATCGACGAGAATGGCCGGATCGCCGACGCCATTCCCAGCCGAGTTCGGGGCTGATTTGTCGTAATCCATGATGGTTTGGAGTGGCCCCCAGGTTTGGCCACCATCGGTGCTGCGGAGGAGTCCCACGTCGATATCGCCAGGGAGATCGACGGCTGATTTGTGGCGATTATCGAAGACCGCGAGGAGCGTGCCCTTGTTCGATGTGGCTAGTCCCGGAATTCGATAGGTGTGAATCCCGTCGTCTCCCTGTCGGCGAATGACGGTGCGGAAGAGTTTTTCGTCGCCTTTGAGAAGTGGAGCAGGATTTTCCTGCGCAGTGCAGAATTCGCAGGGAGTGGCGAAGGCGATGAGAGCGAGTGTCCAGGCGATGCAGGGAGTGAGAGTGATCATGCCAACCCAGAAACTGCGCAAAGCCGCGAGGGAGGTTTTCAATGAGTTGTTCACAAGAGAGTTCATGGAAGAGGCTTTCGAAGTCTGGGGGTTGCCAGCAAGCAGTGTGAGACCGGCAATCAGATCAGGAGTATGTCCGATCTTTCACCCGGTAACAAAAGTGAAAGCCTTCCAGTTCGGAGAGAAATGGAAAAAGCGGAGAGATCATGGTTGTCTTAAAAGTCAGGAAAATTTCGCAGGCGAAGTTTTACGCGCAGGAGGAAATTGATATATTCAGTGACCAACCGGTGAAATTTTGATCCGTTCCGGCTTCTGCTCACGGCCTTGAATTGGTTCTGCCCGCCGTTTGGATGTTTCGAGATAGACTCTCGATTTTGATCTCATTGACCTACCACTCCGAGGAAATCTCCATGCGACAGCCCAATCGACATTCCTCCGCTTCCAGCCGTCGAGAGTTTTTGAAGCAGACAGGTGCCCTGGGTGCCGCATTGTATGTGGGTAGCCAGAGTTTGAAGGCTCAGGAAACCGAACGTTCGGCTAACAACGAGATTCGCTTTGCCTGTATTGGCGTCGAAGGTAAGGGATCCAGTGATCGCGATGACGCCGGGCGTCATGGCAAGATTGTCGCCTTGTGCGATGTCGATAGTGATCGCCTGGAAAAGGCCGCGGCCCGCTATCCTCAGGCCAAGAAATACACCGACTTTCGCAAGATGTTCGACGAGATGTCGAAGGACATCGATGCTGTAACAGTCAGTACTCCTGACCATACACATGCAGTTTCGGCAGCTCGCGCTTTGCGGGAAGGTAAGCACGTCTTCTGCCAGAAGCCACTGACGTACACCGTTCAGGAAGCTCGTCTGTTGCATGATCTTGCCAGCGAGAAGAAGCTGTGCACCCAGATGGGTAACCAGGGGACAGCTTCTGGCGGATTGCGTGAAGCAGTGCAGATTATCCGCAAGGGTGATCTGGGCGCAGTGAAAGAAGTGCATATCTGGACGAACCGCCCCATTTGGCCACAAGGCTTAGGACGTCCGACAGCCGTTGAAACTCCTCCCAAGACGCTCGACTGGGATCTGTGGCTCGGCCCTGCACCAGAACGTCCCTACAACTCGGCTTACGCTCCTTTCAAATGGCGCGGCTGGCTCGACTTCGGTACGGGTGCACTGGGCGATATGGCTTGCCACACGATGAATATGTCGGTGATGGCACTCGACTTGTTTGACCCTGTTTCGGTCGTGGCTGAATCTTCGGGGATTATCGAGAACGAGTCGTATCCCAAGAACTCGAAGATTACCTACAAGTTCAAGGCTAACGACAAGCGTGGGCCAGTGACGCTCTACTGGTATGATGGTGGTAATCGCCCTGATCCTGCGCTGATGCCTGGTGTCAAGCAGGGGGCGAGTGGTTCGCTGGTGATTGGCGAGAAGGGCTTGATCTTCTCGGATAACGATTACCACGGCACTTACACGCTGCTGCCGACCGAGCAGTGGAAGGACTACACCAAGCCCGAGTACAAGGTTTCGCCTGGCCACTTCAAGGAGTTCGCCGACGCCATTAAGGAAAACAAGCCTGAGCTGGCAGTATCGAACTTCGATTACGCCTGCCGCCTGACGGAAACGGTGCTCCTGGGTAACGTGGCTCTGCGTGCCGGTAAGGAAATTGAATGGGATGGCGTGAACATGAAGGTCACGAACCTTCCTGAAGCCAACAAGTTCCTGACTCGCGAATACCGCAAAGGTTGGGAACTATTCTAGTTTGGCGAGAGCATTGCTGGAGGCGATGAATCGTTCATCAAGTCAATTCAAGCCCCGGTACCTTTTCGAAGGTACCGGGGTTTTTTGGTTCTCAATGCTGATGGCGAACGTGCTCTCAACTCAGAAAGACATGGGAGGATGCATTTGTGCTGGCTGCGATTAAGAACCGGGGGCAGATGGGGACATCTGACCCCAACCACCCGGTAATGTCAGCGTCTGGTGATGATTCGGCACAAAGAAATGAGGAGAAGACCCTCACCCTCCCCTCTCCCACGCAGACGTGGGCGAGGGTTTCAAACGAGGACACGCATGGCCGGGCTACGCCCGAGTGAAGCTGAGTGTGCCCTCTTGAGATTGCGGGTTCAAAGCCATACTCTCTGCGGCATCATGGAATGATTGGGTGGTGCTGATTCAGGCTGACCATCGATCGCACTCGAAAAGCGAATCGATGTAGAGAGTTTGAGAACAAATCTGCAGGAGTAGGCTCGCACATGGGGATCTGGTTGTGGAGGCATATCGTTCCCGGTGTCTCGGCTATCGGACTGGCGGCGGTCGTGCTGCTGATCTCTGACTTGCCGCGCAGGAGCAGTTCCGATGCGAGCAAAAGCCAGCCACAACAGGTGGTGATGCTGCAGATGTCGTCTCAGTCGATTATGGATGAGGCCGCTGTGCAAGTGATTGCCGGGCTGGCCGAAGCAGGGTTTGTAACGGATCAACAGTCTGCAGATCAGGGAAGCACCAGCAGGGCGATCGTGCTGACTAGACTCAATGCCGAGAACGACATGGCGACGGCTAACGCCATGGCGACGGAGGTGGTGGGTGGCCGATATGATCTGATTATTACGTTATCGACACCTTGCCTGCAGGCCGTGGCTAATGCCAACAAACGAGATCAGGTCAGGCATGTATTTGGATTGGTCTCTGATCCCACCGTGGCAGGAGTGGGAGTCGGCAGTGAGCCCATGGATCATCCGCCTTATATGGTCGGGATCGGGACATTGCCACCGGCTGAGAAATCGTTCGAGCTGGCCAAGCAGATCAATCCGGCACTCAAGAGGGTCGGCGTGGTCTGGAACCCTGCAGAAGTGAACTCGGAAATCGCGACGAAGGTGGCTCGAACGACCTGTCAGAAACTGGGAATAGAACTGCTTGAAGCCAATGCCGAGAACACGGCAAGTGTGCGTGAAGCGGCTGTTTCACTCATCGCCCGGGAGATCGACGCGTTGTGGATTGGCGGTGATATTACAGCGCTGTCGGCGGCAGATGTGCTGATTCAACTAGCCAATCAGGCCCATATTCCCGTCTTTACGTGTATGCCCGGGAATGCAGCGAAAGGGGCCTTATTTGATGTGGGAGCCAACTACAGTGTCGTAGGACATCAGGTCGGAAAGCTGGCGGCACGCGTACTGGCTGGCGAGGAACCTGCCAAGATTCCGTGGGAGGTGGCCATTCCTCCCAAGCTGTTTTTGAATAAGGGAGTGATTGGCAATTTGAAGGGCGAGTGGAAGTTTCCAAAGCAACTCCTGGATCAAGCCGATGTGATTATTGATCCAGCGGCTAAAGAACCACTCAAAACAACATTGACTCGGCCTGGTTGTTCGCGGCCAGTTCGCAGGGGCTGTTCCATCGACCGTGTCTGTGGTTAAGGGAGAAAACCAGATTATGCAGATAACCCCACAACCACACGGCGATCTTCTGGAGCTGAAGTTGAGCGGGCGGCTCGATGCCGAGTGGGCCGACCTGTTGAAAGATGCCATTCAGGATGCGTTGCGTCGTGGTTCGCATGCTTTGCTGCTCGATTTTACCGAAGTCCATTATGTAAGTTCGGCAGGGCTTTCGGTCCTGGTGAATGCGCATCAGAAATATCAGGAAATTCGAGGTTTCTTCGGCATTGGCGGTCTCACGGGCCCGGTCGAAGAGGTGGTGCGACTGACAGGGCTGTCGAAGCTTTTGTTGTGTGATCCTGAAACTGTGCGGAAGTCGCATGCGGGGGCCATGGCGACAGTCCATCTTCCCGTGGGAATCAAGTCGACATCTGCGGCTGATTACGAAGTGTACGACCTCGAGACATTGGGGCCAGTCGAATGGGAATGTCTCGGGAACCCAGATGACTTTGATAGCCAGCCCATCGTGCCGAACCCGGCGAATTCCTGGGAGATGTCGGCTCACGATTTTGCGATTGGTCTGGGGGCATTTTCGCAAGGTTCAACGACAGCAGGACCAAGCCCGCAAGCTGGTGAACTCCTGGCTGCGGCGGGTGTGGTGGCGATTCAGACGGCAGGTGGGGCTGCACGGCCTGATTACCAGATCCTGCAGGGCGGGTATTCGCCCAGGCCTCAATTGCTGTACGGACTTCGATGCTCTGGCGAGCCGCGATGGCTCTTGCGATTTGATCAGGATGATCGAGAGGAGTTCCTGCCACTTTATCGGCTGGCTGAAAGTGCCTTGGAGACAGCCGGGAGTGAGGCGGCTTTGATATTGGTTCTGGCTGAAACCAGTGGCCTGGTGGGTGCCACATTACGGCAATCGCCGACCGCATCTTTCGAGGGAGGGTCTCGCTTTGAGCATCCCGCCATTCGCGACTGGCTGGCATGGACACCACAGCGCGAGCATGGGGAATCGCTGGTGGTGGCTATGGGTGTGGTGGCGAGCTTCAGCCGTTTGGCCAATGATTCGCCACTGAAGCCATTTCTCAGGCCTATGGCGAATGAGAGCGATCTGTGGGGGCATTTTCATGCGGCCATTTTCCCATTCAGGCCATTTAAGAAGCGATTACTGGATTGGGGGCAATTTATTCCGGGATTGTTTGAGAGTGGGACTTTGCAAGGGGTGATGCATCTGGTGAATGATGACCGTCCGATTATCGGGGCTGGCGACAGCGAGTTTATCCGCGGTGCCTGCTGGGTAGGTCCTCTGGCTGCAGAGAGGGGGATCTCGCGATGAGCCTGTTGATTGGTGCATTGACGATGGGGCTGATGCTTTCCCTTCTGGCGATGGGAGTGTTGATCAGTTTCCGTATTCTGGCGTTTCGGGATCTCACGGTCGATGGTTCGATCACACTGGGTGGGGCTGTGGCGGGGATGCTGATTGCTCAGGGGTATTCCCCGATCCTTTCGACATTCGCCGCAATGCTCTGCGGAGCGCTGGCAGGGAGTATCACGGGTATCCTGGCCACCCGGCTCAAGATCAATGGGTTGTTATCGGGAATTCTGGTGATGACCGCATTGTATTCGGTCAACCTGCGTGTGATGGGCAAAAGCAACATTCCGCTCATGAATGAGACGACTCTCTTCTCGATGGTTCAAGGCTGGGCGAAGAGCGAAGATCGCTGGACGTTTCTGATCTGGCAGGCACCGCTGCAGGATGTCTTCGTGCTGCTCCAGTTATGCGTCATGATTCCACTTGTCGCCTTGATTGTGTGGGCCTACTTTCAGACAGAGCATGGCCTGAGCATGCGGGCCACAGGCGATAACCCGGACATGATTCGTGCTCTGGGAGTGAATGTGGACTGGATGACGGTGGCGGGTCTGGGACTCTCGAATGGATTAGTCGCACTTTCGGGAGCACTGCTGGTGCAGTATCTGGGCTTTGCCGATGTGCAGATGGGGATTGGCATGGTCGTGCTGGGGTTTGCGAGTGTGATCATTGGCGAATCGCTGGTTCGCAGCAGAAGTCTGGGTTTACTGCTGATCGGAGCGATCATGGGGTCATTGCTGTTCCGACTGCTGGTAGCGATTGCTCTGAGATGGGGATTGAATCCCAATGATCTTAAGCTGGTAACGGCTTTGTTTGTTCTCGCTGCTCTGGTATTGCCCATGGTACTGGCCCGCATTTCCCGACCTGGCAAGACTCAAACATTGGAGGTCGCTCCGGATGCTTAAGCTGGTCGATCTGAAGAAGACATTTCATCCGGGAACTCCGAATGAAGTCCGTGCTCTGCAGGGGGTGAGCCTCACGATTGAAGAAGGTTCATTCGTGGTGGTGATTGGCACGAATGGTTCGGGGAAATCGACATTACTCAACGCTGTCGCAGGGACGTTTCTTGTTGATCAGGGAAAGATTGAACTGGCGGGTCAGGATGTAACGGGCTGGCCGGAACATCGCCGGGCGAAGTTCATCGGCCGGGTGTTTCAGAATCCTTATATGGGGTCGGCACCGCATCTTTCGATTGCCGAGAACCTGGCCCTTTCGGCACGTCGCGGAGAGTTTCGCGGCTTGAACTGGGCCCTGAAGCGGCGGCAACTTGAGGAACTCCAGCAGC
>JAIXUU010000310.1 GCA_027483405.1 Planctomyces sp.
GAGTACTGGCTCAGAACAGGATGATCCCCAGTTTTTGAGTGCATTTTCAAGACTGCTTCCTAGGAAGCTTTCAAAACGTTCGCGAACACGACTGCTGTATGCGGCAAATCTTGCTCTGGCAATATCATCAGAGACTTGTGGCATTGATAATTCGCTCAAGCTTCTGGCAGAGTATCAGAAGCAGCTCAAGTTGAAAGATCATCGCTTATCCGATCAGATTTTAGATGAGTGGGAGCGATTACGGAACGAAGTGTCCCATCGCACCTCCGCCAACGACCAACAGCATTGCCAATCAGATGCTAGTAATTCAGAGTTTCAGAAGATTTTTCATGACTATCCTCTACTGGTTTCGCCGCTGATTCCTGGCAGCTATCGAGTGACACGCGATGGGGTTCATAAAGGCACACTTCTAGTAACTAAAACACCCATCGTGTTGTTGGCTGAAGTTCAGTCATTGAATGAGAATTCTTCAAGGAAGTTACGGCTTCTGTTTATGACTCGGGACGGCAGTAAACACCTTGATATGGATTATTGCGACTCAGTCTGTGATCGGAAGGTTGGTGGGTTACTCAATCATGGCGTCAGAGTGTTTCCAAAAGCTGCTCCTAAATTGGCAAAATACTTTTCTCGCACGGTTTCCGAATTTGGAGATGCGTTGCCAAAAATCTGGCAGTCAAACCATGTCGGCTATGTCGACCGCCACAGGAAAAGGAACGGAGAAACGCAACCTTTAGGGTTTTTGTATGGCCCGGAGTTTATTCCTAGCGAGAATACCACGGAATCCTCTCGAAAAGATACAGCTGAGTTATTGCCTCATGATTTTGATCGGATCGATCTCCAAAAAAATTTTAGTAGTAGAGGGTCACTGGAAGGCTGGTTGAATTTGGTTCGCGTGGCTTCAAGTGATCCTGTCGTGCGTTTCATGATAGTTGTCAGTTTCGTTGCCCCTTTGCTGAAGATTCTGGATCAACCCTCTTTCAGCTTTAGCCTGGCTTGTGCGTCAGGAACTGGGAAGACAGCGGCCTTGCAAATTGCTGCTTGTGCTTGGGGAAACCCCTCCAACGAAGGAAGCCTCATTCGTAGTTTTCAGGCCACCGAAAATGCGCTGTTCAATCGTGCGGAAGAACAGCGAGACCTCCCGATGTTTATTGATGAGACAACGCTCGTCAGCAAGTCAGACCAAAGTTTGTTGGAACGGTTGATTTACACGGTCGGAAATGGTGTTGGACGGGATCGATTGAAGAATGGACGATCACAACCCACTGGAAGGATTCGCACAGTCGTTCTCTTAACGGGTGAATCTTCAGTAATGAGTCGGCTTCAAAATCAGGGCGCACTGCGAAGGGTTTTGGAATGCACTCAGCAACCTTTTGGAGATCGATCTTCCGCAACGGGAAGTCGAGTCATTCGGCTCCAAAGAGAGGCAAACTCCAACTTTGGACATGGGGGACGAGAATTTGTTCGGTTCCTTTTGAAGCACATTAAATCCTGGTCTCAATGGAGACTGCTTTGGGATGAAATGTACGCCATGGAACGGGCTCGTCTTCCTGGAAAACATCATTTGGAGGATCTCGTCGCGAAGAATTTGGCCACAGTCCGGGTGGCAAATCGATTGTTGCGACGCTGCTTTCCAGAGCTGCGTTCTGCCTTAAAGAGTGTTGTGCGCTCTATGCGATCTGAGATCTACGATTCGCTAAAACGAGCTGACAGATTTCACGAGGTGTTTGATGCGCTGAAAAGAAAATCTACTTGTCTGGCGAATCGTGCAACTTACAGAAACGAAGAATCCAAATGGCGCTATGACCAAACAAAAGAGCTCCTTTGGGTCAATTTGGTAACGTTCCATAGATATGTTGAAAAGCGGTTTGATTTTGATGCCAAATCCGTTCTTCAGGCCTTCAAGCAGCGAGGATTTCTCCATCAAGAACCGAGAGAGGCTCGCAGACCTGGTGGTCGATATGCTTATCGAAAACGGTCCAGCAAGTCGTTCACTCAGTGGTACGTATTTCGCATCGCCGTGAAAGAGGAGCAGCCCACGGTTAAGCAATTGGAGCATTCGTCGGCCAGGCCGGGATAGTTTGATTCTGTGCAATGAAGGTCGAGAAATCGATTGACGACGGCAGATGATTCTCGTCACCTCCCGACTTGGTTTATCGTCTTTTCACTGATTACCCCTCGCTTGATTATGGCATATCATAATCAAGCGAGGGTTTTCTGGAGGGCTCTAAACTGCGCCACGAGAAAGATCGGAGAATAATCCAAACGGCTGAGTGTGAGGTTTGGGAAAGAGTGCTCAAAGCATGAGGCCTCGACAAGATATTCAGTGGTGAGCGTTGTAAATAGGAAGCCTTTCTGACTTTTGGTGATTGATCGAAGAACGCCATCAGCGTGTGCATGACGCACATATTGGTTTCAATTATTATGCTGATTCAAACAATTCTGAAGACTGCGTCCATAATCCTGTGGTTTGGGTTGTGAGTCATCAAAGTTCGTTTCAGGTCGGCTGCAAAGCATTTGTGAGATCAATGCGCAGGTCTAGTCCTGCTCAGGTTTCATGGAATGCGAGATTCTGTCACTTTGATTAACCGGTTGGAACATTCGGCAAGCTTATAATTCCATCAGTAATCCAGGTTGCTTCAGAATCCCTGCTTGAGCTGTCCTCATTCGGAACGCAGCCA
The DNA here is from genome assembly GCA_027483405.1 of Planctomyces sp. Classification (GTDB taxonomy): domain Bacteria; phylum Planctomycetota; class Planctomycetia; order Planctomycetales; family Planctomycetaceae; genus Planctopirus. Next base: position 2,679 of record JAIXUU010000310.1, read on the forward strand.
ATTGAAGAATATTTGAAAACTTGCATCACGACTCATCAATTAAAAATCAAGCAAGTAATCGTGAGGATGCAAGACATATGAGCTGATTGAAGCTGGACTTACAAAATGTTGACGACCCATCAATCAAGAATGAAATGGTTGAGCGGCAATTTTGGCGAGCACCTAGCGCGGAGAAGGTAGGATGACGGGCACGAAACTGATTCAGCCACTCAAATGGTACGGTGGTAAGCACTATTTGGCAGACAAGATCGTCGACCTAATGCCAAAGCATCTGCACTACGTTGAGCCATTCGGTGGAGGGTTGTCAGTGCTGCTCAATAAAGATCCTGTCGACCCTCGACATCAGTGGGGAAAAATGTCTCACGAGCAGGGGATCTCAGAAGTCGTCAATGATGTTTTCAGCTCTCTTCAGAACTTCTGGAATGTGTTGAAGGATGAAAGCACTTTTTCGAGATTTAGTCAAATCGCCAGTGTGACCCCATTTTCGGAACATGAGTTCGACTCCGCAATTCAGCGGCTTGTTCCGCGTCAGGAATTCGATGTGGAAGCGGCAGTCGCCTTTTTCGTCCGTTGTCGACAGAGTCGGGCTGGTTCAATGAAGAATTTCGCGACGCTGAGTCGTAATCGCACACGCAAAAAGATGAATGAACAGGCATCAGCCTGGCTGAGCGCTGTTGATGGGCTGAAAGCAGTCCATAATCGACTCCAACGAGTCGTTATTCTTTGTCGTGATGCTGTCGAAGTGATCCAGCGGCAGGATGGCAAAAAGACGCTGTTCTACCTTGATCCCCCTTATCTGTTGTCAACTCGCGTGAGTTGTCGCGACTATAAATACGAAATGACAAACGAGGAGCATATTCGCCTTTTGGAAACCGTTCGATTTTGCAAGGGCAAAGTCATGTTGTCTGGCTATCCGAATGCACTTTACGACGACGTTCTGTCTGATTGGCAACGCCATGACTTCAATATCGACAACAAGGTGTCTGGACGGAAGCAGAAGAAAATGATGACCGAATCGGTCTGGTGTAACTTTTGACGTGCCTTAGGGCCGTTAGAAATTCAGAAAATGCTTTGTGTGTAGGGACACGAGCCAGAGGAAGCCTGAGAAGTTCGCGGCTTCCTTATCATAAAGGGTGGCGATGCGGCAAAAGCGTTTGAGGGCTCCGAAGAACCTCTCGATCATGTTCCGATGCCGTTTGCGCATCCTTGAAGCACCGCTTTCCCGCCTTCCGGTTCGCCTTCGGTTTGATACACGCTCGCGCCCACATCCGCTTCACACGCAGCTGGATCGCGTCGCTGTCGTAGGCTTCGTCTGCCAAGACATGATTCGCACAAAGACCTTCCTGCTATTTCTCTCTCACAGGAGTCGCGCTCATAGGCTGAGACTTTTGTTCACGGCGTGACGGCGTTCCGTATTCGCGATCAGATGGGCTTTCACCGCACTTGAATCGATTTGAACGTCTTCCAGTTCAGGATATTGCAAAGCCTGGGCGATCTTTTGCCATGTTCCTCTCTGAAACCAGCGGTCATACCGCCTCCAAACCGAGCGATGTCAACCAAAACGTTCGGGGAGATCCGCCCATAAAATCCCGGTTCTACCTACGAACATCACACCTTCGACAAAGAGTCGATTGTTGAACGTCGTACGACCGGGATCGGCGGCTTTGCCGGGACAGAGTGGTTCGACGCGTTTTCAAAGCTCATCAGAAAGTAAGTGTCGCTTTTGCATGTTTCCTCCTCCATGAGGGTTTCAGCCTCGCAGAACCGGCGGTTCCACCGCAAGATCGAATGTCCATACGACCTAATCTGCCCAGGGTTTTCGCCGCGCGGTCCGGCTACTACCTTGACCGCACTCCCCTATGCAGGTCCGTGCGAGTTCGAGGATCGCGAGAGGTCACGCCGGTTCTGGTCAATCCGTCAGCATTCAGAAACCCCGTTGATTGGAGAATTCCGTGCCACCCATTCCGCACGTCCGGGAAGTGCTTCGTGATCCGATCTCGGCTCTGGTGCGAATGTCATACATCCTGCGTGGCGTGTTGGTTGAGGTGCTGGACGAGATCGTCGCGCGAGACGGTCACGCCGGACTACCACCGATCGTGAAGGAGAAGGCGGAGTATCTGGAATTGGCGGAGAAGGTGATGGGCGCCTGGTCGGACCACCTCGGCTTGACGTGGGACGACGAGCCGAATCGGAATGGGCATGGTCAATGCGGGACGCATTCGTCTGCTGCGACGACTCTGAAGCCGCCGATTTCTTGGAAATTCGCGAAATCAGAGGCAGCACCCGGAAAGTAAGCGGATTTCGCCCATAAGGGGAATTTATCACCGGAGAACCAGACTTCTGTACACTCCCGCGGAATCATCTGATAGGCTTTAACGGCCACCACGTTCTGCTAGCCCAGATGGATCACCGCCCGATGTCCGACCCCACGATTGTTTGCCCCCACTGTAGCGGTGAGATCAAGCTCAATGAGTCGCTGGCGGCTCCGTTGCTCGAAGCGACACGGGAACAGTTCGAGCAGAAGCTGGCAGAGCAAGAAAACCGGATTCAAGCACGTGAAGCGACACTGAGGCAGCAGCGAGCAGAAATCGCGTCGGATCGTGCGGCTATTGATGAACAGGTTGCCGAAAAACTCAAAGCCGAGCGGTCGGTCATTGCTGCTGAAGAGGCCAA
>JAIXUU010000321.1 GCA_027483405.1 Planctomyces sp.
CGGGGGCAGTGGGATCGGCAAGTGTGATTTCGTCTGACATATCAGAAACGTTCTCAAAAATTTCGAGATCAGAAATGGTAACTTGTGGAATTCGTCAAGGCGATCAGCAGCATGAACCGCCTCATCACCTGGTGATTCGATCTACGAGACAACCTTGGCTGGCATCAGGTGAGCTGGGAAAGCCTCTGGCTTCTGAGCCTGATGAGGATGGACATCCCCCTCAACCAGCTTGAGCTTGTCGAGCATGTGACGTCCCAGTGCAGTCTTGGGAAGCATGCGCTTAACGGCCAGTCGCAGAATCTCTTCGGGCTTCTTCTCCCAGAGGTTAATCGCTGGAATGTTTCGCAAACCCGAAGGCCAACCTGTGACCCACCAGTATTTCTTCTTGGCCATCTTGGTGGTGAAGGCCGGGTGTTCGGGATGTACCATTCCACCACCCGTAAATTGGACCTTACCAGCATTCAGGACAATCACATAATCGCCGGTATCCACATGGGGTGTGTACTCAGGCTTGTGTTTGCCCATCAATACTGTCGCAATCTGGGTTGCCAGACGCCCGACAATTTGGCCTTCCGCATCCACGACAAACCACTTAGGGGCTACGTCAGCGGGCTTGACAAATGATGTCCGGTCGGGAGCAGACTTGATGGCCGTCGTCACAACTCTTATCCTCAACTGCATTTACGCAAATAATTTCGAATACCACGACAAACTTCATACACCCAGTGAGGGGTTAGATATCCCGTCGCTTCTTCGCGGAACTCTATAAGGTAACGACGGCAATGAGATTCATCAACTGAGCGGGAAGAAATGACGCCCGAGAAGTTTTTCGCTCCCGGATCACTGATCACCCCACCGCTTTCACACCATTTTCAGCCGCTGGAAAAAAGTGAAACTCCCGATCGATTTCGTTTTCACGAAATCGCGGGAGTCTCTGATTGAGCGATAAAACTCAGGTTAACAGTCAGTCTGGGTGTCGGCCAGAATTCCCTCAAGTGGAAAGAACCCCGGCAGTTATCTTAAGGTTTCGTCAATCCTTCGCGAATGGCAAACCGCGCCAGTTCCACCCGGTCATGAATTCCCAACTTGTGCATAATTCTGTATTTATGGCTGTCCACCGATTTTTGTGAAAGGTGCATCAGGCGGGCAATCTCTTTCACACTGGCGCCATTCGCCAGATGCCGCAGAACTTCCAACTGACGCCCCGTCAAGCCTGTCAGCGGCGTATCTGCCGGGAGTGAAAACCGGCGGGAAACAGGATCCTGCGCCAGCCTCTGCCGGATCTCCGGAGAAAAGCTCATCTCACCATCAATCGCCCGAAGAATTGCCTGGCGGATAGCACTGACTGGCTCTCCCTTGAGCAGATACCCATAGCAACCGGGCTTCAGCGCTCTCGATAAAAGGACATCACTCGCGTAACCAGAAAGGTATATCACGCGAACGCTATGTGCTTTTGTGCGCAATGTTTCGGCCACATCGAAGACGCTTCGACCCGGCAGCTCCACATCCATGACCACTACATCAGGCTGTATCTGTGCAATTTCCAGCAGCGCCTGTTCAGTGTTGGTCGCTTTTCCGACGACTTCAAACTGACTGTCAGCCGTCAGATAAGCTGAAAGACAATCGAGAATCATCTGATGATCATCAACCAGATAGACACGTACCAGACGATTCGCCACTCCATGGGGCCTGACGGAAGTTCGGGTTTCCTGCTTCTCTGTGACATCCTTCAGGGCTGTCTCTGTGACCGTCCCTCGGGATTCAACATGATCCGTCACCGCGTGGACGCCAGCGACGGTTGAGGAAGCAGAATGACTTGTCGGACGAAGTGGTATTCCCGGGAAAGACAGCGGTGTGTGAGGCAACATCACCATAATTAAGTCTCGCGAAAGTTAGACATGTGGCCCGTCATGATTCCCCGGCGGGCTGCGAGATGGTTAGCCCCGCCAGGGAAACAATTTCAAACATCTGCCTGAACGCATTGAGCATGCGGCAGACAAAACTCCTCTTGAAGTGAAAGTGAACAATCAGCATGGCCCACTTTCAGCAAACCATCTCACACCCTCGACTCAATCCATCAGAAGCAAGTGAGTAATGATCATTTCCAGGCTTGTTAAGCAATTGCGTCCACTGCTGGTAGAAACACCTATGAAAGGTGGCTCATTCACAAAATTTCAGTTCATGGCCAAAGCAGCATCGCCGTTAATGTATCAACTTCCGCATAAGTTCCAGTCGATATTTTTGCTCCCATAGAAAATTGAGGCTAACACCTCATGTCGTGGGGAGATTGACGAACACTCATCGTATTTTCACCACATGTGCAGCGCCCGAGATGTCACTGTTCCATCCTTTCCAACAGGTGGCTTTCGAGCACTTCCTCTGACCAAAAGCCTGGAACTGAAAATCACGCACTCGCCCGCAAGCCTCTGAATGCGCTATGCCACTTGAGCGGTTCCGGAAGTCCATTCCGCGAGGCAAAACCCTTCTGGCTTCAGTAATAAGCCTCGATACCTCTGTGGCGAGCTACAGGAAAACTCCTCGTTCTCTCGCAAAAAAACGATCCATCGTTGCATTTTTGCAGCACCTCCAAATTCCTGAACTAAGTTTGCTTCGTCGTATCTGTCGGGGCCAGGCCCCATCTACGAGGAGACTTTGCATGTCTGCAGTCGTCACTGCTTCCGCCACATCCCGTATGACTGCCGAATACGTCAATCCTGTGATTGCCGCCACGCGCACCGTCTTCTCGACGATGCTCAATGCGACAGCCACACGCACCGGTCTCTCACTTCGGTCAGACCCGTCAGAAGTCAGCCAACCTTCCAGTGGTGTCAGTGCTGTCATTGGCCTGTCTGGTCAGGCAGCAGGAACTCTGGTGCTCAATCTCACCAGCTCCACAGCCATCGAAATTCTGCATCGCCTCGTCGGAGCAGAAGTCACTCAAGTCAACTCCGAAGTCTGTGATGCCGTCGGTGAAGTCACCAACATGATCGCCGGCCACGCCAAAGCCCAACTCGCCAAGTATTCGTTACTGATCAGCATTCCGAATGTTGTCTCAGGCGATGACCATACTGTCCATTTTCCGTCCAACGTCATCCCGATGGTTCTCTCATTCGATTCCGATCTGGGGCCATTCACCATCGAGGTTGGTTTCTCAAATCTTCCCGTAAAGTAAACCGTGAATTCAGCAGGCAACACTCAACCTGCGAGTTAATCATCAACGCAATTGACGCCATGTGACCATCCATAGACGTAACCATCGATTGAGGTTCTGCCTCGACGAGATTCAAGCACCAGACAATTTGCCCGTAAAACAGACTCCTCTAAGGATCATCTGATGAAAGTTTTGCTCGTTGACGACTCAGGCACCATGCGGACCATCCAGAAGCGCTGCCTCAATAAGCTCAATGTGAATGACATTGTCGAAGCCGAAGACGGTGTGCAGGCCCTGGCCGCATTCGAGGCGCACACTTTCGACATCGTGCTCAGCGACTGGAACATGCCCAATATGGATGGTCTCACTCTTCTGAAAGAGATCCGCCAGCGAAACACGACGATCCCGATCATCATGATCACCACCGAAGCCGAACGCGCTCGCGTGGTGCTCGCCATTCAAGCCGGTGTTTCCGATTACCTCGTCAAGCCGTTCACCCCGGATGGCCTGCGCGACAAACTCGAACGCTGGGTTGGCTGCCACGTCTAACTCGAATGATTTTGCCAGGCGAGGAGACTTCCCGCCGCAGGTTAGCTCCTCTTCAAATGATCTTTACGATCTGCCAGATTCGTTTCCTGATCAATCATCAGGATCTGCCACTGGCGGGCTTTCAATTCCGGTTCTCGATTTGCCACAGGTCCCAACATGATTCCCGTTGAACGTATCTGGAATTCTGCTCAACTCCCCACTCTCCCGGCTGTCGCTGTCCGATTGCTCGAAATCGTGCGTGATCCAGAGTCAGAAATTCGAGATGTCGTCGAAACCATCAAACTCGATCCCGCCATCAGTGCCAAACTGGTTAAAGCCGCCAACGCCAGCTATTTCGGTGTGCGCAGCGAAGTCAAAGCCATGGATCGCGCTGTTTCCATCCTGGGAACAACCGTCGCCACCTCTTTAGCACTCAGCTTCTCTCTCACAGATGAATCTCTCCAGACTGGCCCCAAAGCCGAACATTATCGCAACTTCTGGGTTCACTCCGTCGTTCAGGCTGCCACTGCCGAACTGATTGGCCAGAAACTCGAACCCGCACAACGCGGAGAATACTTCCTCACCGGCCTGCTGCTCGAACTCGGCCGGCTCGCCATGCTCAAAACCATTCCCAACGAGTACATTCCTGTTCTGGAAGAAGCCAAACTTCCCGGAACGACTCTATCGCAACTCGAAGAAGCTCATCTGGGATTCACACACGTCCAGATCGCTCAGCAGATGATGACACTCTGGAAGCTGCCCGAAGGGATTATCCATGCAGCCGCCTTTCATCATGCTCCCCTCGAAAAAGTCCTCGAACTGGGGACCGATCCTAACGCCCGGCTGCTGAACGCCATGGCCTTCAGTGCCGCCGCCGCTGATTATTTCTGCACATCCAACAAAGGCCTCGCACTCCACAGCCTGCGCGAAATCTCCAGCCATTGCCTCGACATGACTGAAGACGATCTGGTTGTCTTCCTGAGCAATATTGAAGAACGCTGCCGACAGGCCGCCGAACTCTTCAACGTCAGTCTCTCTCATCTGCAAAACTCTGCCGACCTGATGATTCAGGCCAACGAACAACTCGTTCAACTCGCTTTGCGTGAACATGTCGCCAGCACCCAGGCTTCTATCCGGCAGCATGTCGCCGAGCAGGAGAAGCGCGAACTCGAAACGCGCAATCGCGAATTGCAGCAGCAGGCTCTGCACGATCCACTCACCGGCGTCCATAACCGCAAATTCTTCGATGAAGTTCTCCTTCGAGAAGTTCATCGCTGTGTGCGGGCTGCCCAGCCGCTGGCTGTCATCTTTATCGATGTCGATCATTTCAAGAACGTGAATGACACTTTCGGTCACCAGTTTGGTGATCAGGTTCTCAAGCGTGTGGCTCAGATTTTCTCGGAAACCGTTCGCGTAGCTGACACACTCGCCCGCTTTGGTGGTGAAGAATTTGTCGTACTGGTCAGCCAGCCTTCCGAGAAGGGTGTCGAACGACTGGCCGAGCGTATTCGCGAGAACGTCGAAAAAGAAGTGTTCCGCTTCGGCTCCACCCCCGTCAAAATCACCGTCAGTGTGGGTGCCGGAATTGCTATTCCTCGTCGAGGCGAAACCGGAATTGGCGACCGCCTGATCGCCGTCGCCGACGAATGTCTCTACGAAGCCAAGCGCAATGGACGCAATCGCACGATTGTTCGCCACGTCATGGATGAACGCGACCGCCAGCTCCAGCAACTCATTACTCAGACACGTTTCAGCCGCTGGCTCGTCCAGCAGAGATTGCTCGATGTCCCGTCGATCTCTCGTGTCCTGCTCGATTGCCAGACTCCACATGTCCAGTGCGGCGAACTTGCCGTGCGGATGGGCTATCTCGACATTGCCGAACTGCACAGTATTCTCAAGCATCAGGAAGTCACAGGAGACCGATTCTGTGCCGTCGCTGTGAGACTCGGGTTGATGACCGCGACAGAAACCGTCTTTGTGCTGGCCACACAGCAGGAAGATCCACGAACGGTCATGGGCGCTCTGGTTCGCACGGGCCTCTTATCACCCGACGTTGCTTCCGGTGCTTTGGAAGACTACACACGTATGATCGCCCCACCCGCCAAACACCGCGTGATGGCGTTCGCCTGAATCTCGCCCCACGCCACGGCTGTCTCGTCGTGTACCACGACTAGTCCGTCGTGTACGACGAGTGGCTCTCCGTGTGCCACTGCTGGCTTGCCAGCAGTGCTCCTCACGCAAGTCCCCAGCGTCAAACCACGTTACTGTCCCCTCAGCCCACCAACACTTCCAACCTTCTCTTCGCGCCTTCGCGCGACCCACCTTCAATCATCCCCCAGCGACCGCCACACTTTTGAGCAGCATACCGACCCTCACTTCTGCTATGATCCGAAAGCTCTCAAAAGAACCAGCCATTATTCGGATCAGTCGCCATGCGTAACCTGTGGATCGGTTCAACAACCAACAGTTCGAATCTGACGTTCGCGCATTTCCCTATGATGAAGGTTTTCCAGCACCACATGGCAGCCTGGGTACTCATTGCCACTTTGTTGCCGACGCCAGGCTGTCAGCCCATGGCTCCTTTGCCCTCAGGAAAGGCTGCCAAGATTGAAACAACGACGACGGTGGATGCCGTCTCCACATCGACACTATCCAACCCGTCCTCCACAGCTCCCGATGTCGGACTATCAGACCAATCCGCACCAGCCAGCGAGATGAAACCGTCACCCACAACTCCAGCGAACGACCAGTCGCCATCGCTGGGAGCATCCGCAACTTCTCCCGCTCCCGCAGCTTCTTCGACGACTCCCGCAGAACCGACCACACCTCCCGCTGTGCCAGATCTCGTAGGTGACGATGCCACTGCCCAACCCGAACCATCTCCCGAAGAGGCTCTTCTCAACGAAACCACCTGCGATGAAAAACCCGCACCCCCAGCCAACGAAAGAGCTCCTCGATTAACCGCTCTCTTCGATGGAAAAACTCTCAAAAACTGGAAGTCCACAGAGTTTGGCGGCGAAGGAGAAGTCTCCGTCGCTGATGGAAAACTGATGCTCGGTGTCGGCTCACCACTCACGGGCGTCACCTGGAATGGCCCCAAACTCCCTACCTCTAACTACGAAATTCAGATCGAAGCCATGCGAGTCGATGGCAGCGACTTCTTCTGTGGCCTCACGTTCCCCGTCAAAGAAGATCCCTGCAGCCTCATTATTGGAGGTTGGGGCGGCGGCCTCGTCGGTCTCTCCAGCATCGACGGCATGGATGCTTCCGAGAATCAGACAGGCACTCACCGCTCGTTCGAAAACAATAAATGGTACGCGATCAAGCTGCGTGTCACCGATGATAACATCGTCGTCTGGATCGATGGCGAACAGGTCATTGAGCAGCCACTCAAAGATGTCAAACTCTCCATTCGCATCGAAGTCGCCCCCTCCAAACCTCTCGGCATCTGCTCGTTTACATCCACAGCCGCCATTCGCAAACTCGAACTCAAAGAGCTCGAAAAAGCCAAACCCGCCACCGCTCCCTAAGTGCTCGTCGAAATGGACGTGGGACAACCATGGCAGGAGGCCATAAACGTCCTTAAGAAACGAACTTGAACCGGTTTGTTCTGCTCACCTGAAGGATCGCCCGATGGCCCAAACCAGACTTCACAAGGTCTTTGAGTCATCATCGCTCAACAAGATTCACCATGCTCCCGAAGTACTTTGCTCTGTGCCATGCTTGCAGCTTTGGGCAAGCATGTTTTTATGCACTTCAACGCGACTTTTTCAGCTTCGATTCGTATCACAATTGCGAATCGCTTTGATCACTGGCCTTGTTCTAGCTTCCGTATGGCTCAGTGCTCTGCCACTTGATGCCGACGATGCCGACGTTCGCTATTTCGCAGGATTGAGAGAGCGTCGTCTCTTCTCGACGGCTGAAGAAGTCTTACTCAGAAGGATCGAGCAGAAACGCCAGGGAGTCGAATCCGAAAGTCGCACGACCATCGAACTGGCTCAAACGTTCGTGGCGCATGCCCAATGGGTCTTGAATCCCGAACGTGACGAACTGCTCGAACGTGCCCGCCGCCTGCTGGATGATCAGATCCGCAAACAGCCCACACCCGCCATGCAATTGTTGCTCAATGCCGAGCTGGCCTTCATTGTCGCGACCAAAGCCGAGTTAACTGATGCCGATGCACGGGCCGCTTCCCGAGATGACAGCAGTTCCTCCCAGACCCGCGAGCAATTGCATACTGCGGCCGGCGCCTTACGAGAAGCTCGCGAACGTCTGCAACCACTCTTCAAATCACGACAACCGAACCCTGAACAGACCGGTGATCGAAATGCCGCACCCTCACTGGCCGAGCTCCGACAAATCGACAGCCTGTTGACGATTCGCCAGGCACAGATGTATCTGGCAGCCTCTTCTCTGGCCGACCCGAAACGATCCGAACGGATCGATGACTTGCTCGAAGCCGAGAGTCTCGCGCGTCAGCTTTCGACGCAAAACACCTCGGAAGTCCTCCAGTGGGAAGGGCGACTGATACTCGCCAAAGCCGTACTATTACGCGGTGAAACCACACGGGCCATGGCTATGCTCACTGCTTTAAAGCCTGCCCCCTCTCCCTTTCACGAGCAGCAGCGTACCTCGGGTCTGATGGAATTGGCCTTACTTCAAAAGAATTACGACCAGGCGCTGGAACTCTTCCGTCAACTCAAGGCTTCCAACAACAAACCGTCTGGCCCCATCTGGCAACTGCAGATCGAAGCGCTGGTTGGTGCCCGCGATCTCGCTGCATCACAAGGCCAGACCATGCTGGCTGATGAACTTCAAGCCGAGATTCAACTTTCTTTGACGCGCATCCGCGAACAATTGGGAACTGTCTGGTGGGACCGTGCCGACCGCTGGCTGCATCAGGCCGAGATCATCAAGGAACTCGGGCCCGAACTCGCTCAGGCCACACAACAGGCCCGGGCTGCCTATCTGGACGGACGAAAAGCCGAAGCACTTGCCCAGTATCAACGGGCTTTTGAAACCTCGATCTCTCAAAAGCGGCTCAATGCAGCCGCTGAACTTGGCTTTATTGCTGGCTCGATCGCTGTCGAACTCCAGGACTATCCACTGGCAGCGACCCTTCTCGAACAAGTTGCCGGCATGGAAAAATCGAACAAGTACACCAGCCAGGCGGCGATCTTGTGGGCCTGGTCATTGGGACAAATCGCCCGCACAGAACCCACACCCCCACATCAAGCGGCAGTTCAGGCTGCACTGTTAAAGAATTCCGAAAGATTCTCTGGTCAGCCCGCCGGCGACGAAGCTCTCAAATCCTTAGGTTTACTCGCGATCGAACAACAGAACTGGACAGCAGCGAAAAACTGGCTCAGGCAGATCGCTCCCACCAGTCCTCTTTCAACCACAGCCAGACTCACTCTTCTCGATGTCTTCGAGAAAAGCCAATTGGATCTCGCCCAAAAAGATCCAGCACAGGCCGCACAAGTCTGGAACGAGGTGCAGCAACTCGTCAAAGATCGTCCCGTCCATCACCCCCTTCCTGAGGGAGAAATTGAACTCCTTGTCAAAGCTGCCTGGCTCGCTGTCCGGCAATCACCACCCGCCATTGCCAAAGCCGAAGAGTTTCTGCATCTTGCTGATGAAGAACTCACCCGGCTCAATCACGAACCCACTATCCAGAAACTCCAGGCCCTGCAAACACAGGCCCGCATTCTCCTCATCGCCAGTGGCCCGGATGTCCTCGCCGCAGAAAAACTGCTCACTCCGGCCAACCTTCCTTCATCAACAATCGCAGCCGCAGTTCTCGATGGACTTCTACAACTCTCTTCGACACCCGATCTCACCCGCCAGCGACAATTGCAGGTGCTCATCCAAAGGGCAGCCGAACGACTCGAGTCGTTCTCGAAAGACTGGACACCCGAGGAATCTGGTCGAACCGGCCTGCTGTTAACCCGCGCCTGGAAGGTTTGCAGCGATTCCAAACGATCGAGCCAGTGGGCTCTGTTAACGATTCCACAGGTGGCAGATCGTCCAGCCGAACGACGGGAACTGCTGCAAGCCATCGGCACCACGATCGATCCAGCCCAGTTAGCTCAAGTCGTCAAGGGATTGCAGGCCGCCGAAACAAAGCTTGAAAAAGGCTCTGCCGCATTTCTCGCACTTCGCATCGATACTGTGCAGCTACTTGTTGCCGCTGGTGATCGCACTGTGGCACGAAAGCTCCTGACGGCCACACAGCTCATCTATCGACAACAGATCAAACAGGCCCCCGCAGAGATCCAGGAGAGCCTGCAAAAACTCGTCCGGGAGCTCGCCACAGATAAGTGAATCTCGCTCACCAACTCACCACTCTCTCCTTCTCCCGTTCTGACGGGAGAAGGCTGGGATGAGGGCGAACCCGAACGTATTCGGCAATCAATCAACACTTGACTTCATCGCCATATGTTCTGATACGGATTCCAACAGTTAACTGCGCTCCCTGGTATGGGGTGGCTGGGGTTGAGCGTCTTCGCGAACCCCCAGATTGTGCCGAAGATCGCTGGGGGTTCGAAGACTCAACCCCAGCCACCCGCCGCGCAGTTGTTTATCGCAATCCGTATTCCTTCTTCTCCCGTTCTGACGGGAGAAGGCTGGGATGAGGGCGAACCCGAACGTGTTTAGCCATCAATCGCTCAGGGGGCAGCCGGCTTGTCCTGAACCACTTCCAGCTTATGCTCGGCCACGTTGTATTCGTACTTCCAACCGCCCGGCAGCACAGGCAATCGAATGCCATTCTTCTTGATGATCTGCTCCATGAACTCTTCGTACGTTGCAGGGTACTTGCCATTCTCCGCTTCATAAAGCCGAAGTGCCTGATCGATCTGGGCAATGACCACTCGCTCCACCATCGGTCGATAAGCCTCCAGCGGCCCAGTCACCGGATTGGTGACATTCAGCTTCTGATCGCTGACTTCTTTCTTCTCCTCCGGCTTGAACTCACCAATATCCTGAGTCGTTTTCCCGATAATCGAGTTCGGCGATTTTTGCATCGGCTCGGTAAAACCAGGGCCACATGCGGAAAGACTCAATATCCCGCCACAAATCAGGGCACGCACAGGCATTGCCTTGTCGAACCGAATGGGGCCATTAGTCAGCATGTTGAACGAGAAAAAATAGCTCATAGTCCCGCGACTCCAGCAGTTCGCCGTGTTGATCCGAAAGTTCACATCAGAAGATCATCTCGCATGATGATACACAGCTTTGTGCCACTCCATCATCGAAAATCGAGCGAACAATATCTCCAGCTCAACTATTTCTCAGGCTTGGTCGCTTCTTCAAAAAACTGCGTCGTATAAGCCTTCTCAGGA
>JAIXUU010000191.1 GCA_027483405.1 Planctomyces sp.
AGACACTGGAAGGGAAAGAACAACTCGCTCGCGCCGTGCTTGATGAAGGTGCCGAGATCAAGGAGGTCTGGCTGACCAGTGGCAGCGACAGTTTGAGGGCTGAATTGCAAGGCCTTCTGGAGCCTGATCCTGCTTCGACCGGTGAACGACAGCCGGCGTTTCCCTCTGCGGGGATGTTGGTCGATCAGGCAACATCAGCCCAGGTACACGCCATTCGCGACCGGTTGAAGCATTATCTGGAGCGCGATCCACAAGGCCGCTGGCAATTACGAATTCCTCTCGCCAGTGAAAACGCCCTGGATGAACTCGCGAAAACATTCCAGCAATGGGTAGGCGAAGCGATTGATTAAATAATCCGTCATGTAGGGTGCAAGAAGTTCCTACGGTTTGCACCATCTTCAGCTAGCGCCATGATTCTCGACATGAAACTTAAAGCGATTCAAGATCGCCTGCCAGCCTTCTCGCTGCTGTTCGATACTGTAAGTCTCTTCGCTATCAAAAGCGACTTGCACACGCACGCCAGAGGGGACTTCCTTGAATTCGACCACAGCTTGCCGATCACCAAAGGCATATTCGATGCGCTCGTTGGTGATGATCGTGGTGTAGGTCCCCTCAAAATCAAAGCCGAAGCTTCCGTCTTTGGCCTCCATCCGCGAGGAAAACTTTCCACCGGGACGAAAATCGACTGTCGATTTCGTCGTATGCCAGTCGTCCGAGGCGGCATTCCACTGCATGATATCGTCTGGATTGCTGTAGGCTTTCCAGACCGCATCCATGGGGGCAGCAATGGTGGTGGCCACGGTGATTCTCATGAGGAACTTTCAGTTTGCTGATACCCGGTGGAAATCTAACAATGTATGACTATCGACCGGGTGGCAAGGGTTAAGTCTTTGGTCGGGTGGCTGGGGTTGAGTCTTCGAACCCCCAGCGATTTTCGGCACGAACTGGGGGTTCGCGAAGACGCTCAGCCCCAGCCACCCCATACTGGGGATTGCAGTTGATTATTGGAATCCGTAAGAGCTTTCCCGATGAAAGACTCATCCTGAATCCATACAAAACAACCTCTTGAGGTGTCGTAGCATTTCGATGTCACGATTATCAATGATCCTGAAGAATCCATGTCAGACGTCAGCCAGCCGTTGTTCGTAATCTCTTTCTTCCAAAGCACGAGTGACTTGCTCATAAGTTTTCCCGAGCTCATGTCCTCAAGCAAAAACTCTGCTCCAGGCGATTTCTCGAACCGTCGGGGCTCATCGATCATGCTGTCTGCATCCGCCAGGGACGATTTGTAAAAGCGAGGGATTCCCCTCTTGCTTCTGGACTCCGCTGACTTTCTGATGACAGTAGAAATTCACTTCAAAAATCTCAGCGAGAGACTTCTGATGATGGGCCATCGATTCGCCAGACCTGCCTTGTTATTCGCGATCTTGCTCTTGATCAGTCATTCCATGACGGCGTACTCCCAGGAACCGGCAAAGCGTGCCAAAGGAGTCAATGATCTGCTGCCGGATCCCGACCCTCGACCCGCCGAGATGACCAAGCCCGTGAAGGTCTTCATTCTCATGGGTCAGTCGAACATGCTCGAAATGGGGAAGGTCGCAGGTGATACCGATGGAACCCTTGAGCACGCTGTCAAACAGGAAGGGCTTTACCCCTTTCTCATCGACGATGCGGGGAAATGGAACACCCGCGCCGATGTGCGGAATGTCGCGGTGATGGGGAGTGGCGGGCCTGGCAAAACACAGTTTCGTATCAATGCATGGCTGACCGTTGGCAACAAAATCGGCGTCGAGCAAGGGATCGGGCATCAGTTGGGGAATGCCCTCGATGAACCTGTGCTGCTTCTTAAGAGCGCCATCGGCAATCGAAGCCTCGGTTGGGATCTATTGCCTCCGGGTTCAAGTTCTTATGAATTTGTTGATCCGAAAGATGGCAAGACCTACATTTATGCAGGTTATGGGCAAAGCCCGGAACGCTGGGAAAAAGGGACCGAGCCCAAGGCCATTAACTGGAAGGCAGGCTTGCAACTCGATGGCGATATTGCTCGCGCTAAAGAAGTTCTTAATGACCTGGGAAAGTATTATCCCGGGGCGAACGAGTATGAGATCGCGGGCTTCTTCTGGTGGCAGGGTGATAAAGACCGATACAACGCCGGCCATGCCAGCCGCTATGAACAGAACCTGGTCAACCTGATTGCTACACTCCGTCAAGAGTTTGGCGCACCCCAGGCAAAGTTTGTGTGCGCCACCTTGGGCCAGACCGATCGTGACAATCCCACGGGGAATGAGAAGTATCTGCTGGAAGCCAAGCTGGCCATCAGTGACCCGCAGAAACATCCGGAACTGCAGGGGACTGTCGCCACCGTCTACACGCACCCCTTGAGCATGGGAAGCAGCTCGAATGCCCACTATGGTAACAACGCGAAGACCTATATGAATGTCGGACTGGCGATGGGCGAAGCGATGGTCAAGCTGCTGAAAGAGCAGAAGTAGCTATCGATCTTGAAATAGGACGTCTTGAAAATAGATCGTGAAGTCCCTGGAATCATCTGGATCGTTCAGTCAGCCCCGGGGTGAACTTTTGATCGAGAGGATCTGATCATGCCCAACACCGTCCGCCTGCATCGGGTGCTGCGAGCCGATCCAGAACGGGTTTACAAGGCTTTCATCGACGCTGATGGGCTGTCGAAATGGCTGCCACCATTTGGATTCACCGCTAAGGTGCATGAAATGGATGTTCGCGTCGGGGGTGGCTATCGCATGTCATTCACACATTTCGCCAGCGGACACACACACTTTTTTACTGTCAAGTTTACAGAACTTGTCCCGGGTGAACGGTTGAAGCATACAGACCGCTTCGATGATCCGAATCTGGCCGGAGAGATGCAGGTGACGGTGACGTTCACAAAAGTCAGTGTGGGGACCGAACTACAGATCGTGCAGGCAGGGATCCCGGATCTAATCCCAGCCGAAAAGTGCTATCTGGGCTGGCAGGAATCGCTGCTGCAACTTGCCCGGCTTGTCGAACCAGATATCCCTGGCTAAACAGGCAAATCCACTCATGCAACGAGTCAAATCAGCTTTTCATGACTTCAGCAACTCTCTGCGAATCACATCGAGAGCACGTTTTAATAGTAATGTCTGATAGCGGTAGCTGTTCCAGATGAGGGCAATCGTGCGTTGAGGGCGGTCTCCTGCGAGTGGGCGATAGGCACAGCGGCCTTCGCGATCGAACGCCTTGCACATGTTCGGAATAAAGCTCACACCCTGCCCCCGGCTGACAAGCTCCATAATCGTCGTCAGTTGCGCCAGGCGGCCGGTTTCCAGAGGTGCCATGTCTTTCCGGCGGCAATACTGCGCGACGTGCTCCGTCAGGCAATGAGCTTCACCTAACAGCAGTAATGTCTCGCGGTCAATCTCTTCAACAGGAACTTCCTGCAAGTGTGATAATCGATGCCCCGGAGGGACCGCTAACCACAACTCTTCATCAAATAACGGCTCGACTTCCAGATGCTCAATCCGTACCGGAAGAGCCACAATTGCCAGATCCCATTCACCCGCCTGAACCTTTTTGAGGCATTGCTCGGTGACATCTTCATGGATCTTCAGCGCCACCCTTGGCACCACCTCACGAAACCGGCTGACAATCTGCGGCAATAGATACGGCGCAATCGTCGGGATTGCGCCGATGGTGAGCTGGCCTGTCTCGCCATCATCGGTGATCTCCCGCCGAGCCTGATCGACCAGCGAAATAATCTGCCCGGCCCGGCTTTGCAGCAGCTTTCCGGATTCGGTGAGTTCAACACCACGGCCCGAACGCTCGAAGAGTGGCTGCCCCAGTTCCTGCTCGAGCTTAATGATCTGCTGGCTGAGTGACGGCTGAGAAATGAAACATTCAGCGGCAGCCAGTGTAAAGCTTTTGAGTTCAGCCGCCTTGAGAAAGTACCGCAACTGGTGAAGTTCCATCGAGCTGACCTTCCTCACTTCTGGATTGACAGGTGATCGGCTTTCAAATGAGGAGACGGTTCATCAAGAGGATCTCAGCCATACCATGCTGAACTTCGTAAGAAAACAGGCGAGGGGTCACCTCGCCTGTGCGAAAACTATAGGCATCTGGCCAAGAGCAATCGTTACGCTTAGCACTCGACCAGCAGCTTGAAGGCATCGCTGAGGAGGCTGGTCAGTTTCACGACAAAGCGGGCCGCATCAGCCCCGTTGACCACGCGGTGATCGTAGGAGAGCGAGAGTGGCAGCATCAGTCGTTCTTTGACCTGCCCATCGACCAGTTGCAACTGATGGAAGCTGCGTGACATGCCGAGAATGGCCACTTCGGGGTAGTTCACGATCGGCGTGAAGGCAGTTCCGCCAATGCCACCCAGGTTGGTAATGGTAAACGTACCGCCCTGCATATCCTTGATTTCGAGCTTGCGATTGCGGGCTTTTTCGGCGATTTCGGTGAGCTCGGTAGCCAGTTGCAGAATCGACTTCTTATCGACATCGCGAACCACCGGCACGACGAGGCCATTCGGAGTATCGACAGCAATACCGATGTTGTAATAGCTCTTGAGGATGACTTCGCCACGAGACATATCGATGCTCGAATTGAAGTTCGGGAAGGCCTTGAGAGCAGCGACGGCGGCCTTCATGGCGACGGCTGTCATAGTGACTTTGGGGCCACCTTTAGCCACGGCTTCCTGGAATCGCTTGCGGGCCGATTCCGTTTCAGTGATGTCAGCGAGATCGTGCTGAGTCACATGCGGAATGAGTTGCCACGCTGCCGAGAGGTTGTTGGCACTGGTCTTCTGCAGCTTGGTGAGAGCCTGGGCAGTGATCGGGCCATACTGAGAAAAATCGGGGAGAGGCGGAGCCACGACGCCACCACCACCACCTTGCTGGGCAGCGTAGGCGCGAGCAACATCTTCCTGAGTGATACGACCACCAGGGCCAGTGCCACGCAGACGTTCGAGTTGCATGCCCAGTTCACGAGCCAGGCGACGAGTGGCCGGGCCGGCAGCGATGGGAATCTCAACGGTAGATCGAGCAGGTGCAGCCACTGCAGCAGGGGCTGGTGCGGCTTTAACCGGTGCAGCAGGAGCGGCCTTCGCCGGTGCTGCTGGAGCACTGGAAGAGGCGGCTGGGGCAGCGGGCTTGGCCGATGTTCCGTTACTGGCTCCGGAAGCTTCGATGCTCAGAAGTAACTGACCAGTTTTGATCGTTTCGCCAGGTTTGACGTGGATCTTGCCGATCTTGCCCGCATGGGGGCAAGCCAGCTCCATGACAGCTTTATCGGTCTCCAGTTCCATGACGATCTTGCCGGCTTCGATCGTGTCGCCAGCCGAGACCAGGATCTGTGCGATATCTGCACTGTCGATACCTTCCGCCAACTGAGGCAGCTTGAATTCAACACTCATGGAAGAGAACCCGCTTTCGCGCAATAGTCAGGAAAAAAGCTATTCGAGTTTACGTTACAAAAGACCGTTGATCCGGCGGAGAGTTTATGCTGTCGCGGGATCGACCTTTTCGGGATCGATACCGAGTTCCTGCAGCACCTTGGGCAATCGCTTGGCATCAAAGTGCCCGTCTTTGGCCAGAGCCGACAGAGCCGCAAAGACGATGCATTCGGCATCGACTTCGAAATGGCGACGCAGCACTTCGCGAGCTTCACTCCGACCGAAGCCGTCACAACCCAGAACGGTGTAGCGCCCAGGGAGATACTGCCGAATCTGCTCAGCCACGAGTTGAACATTTTCACTGGCCGAGATGAAAGGGCCGGTGACGCCAGCCGTCACCTGATCGATATGGCTCTGCTTGGGTTTCTTGTCGGGATGGAGAGCGTTCCAGCGTGCGACTGCCTGAGCATTGCGCTTCAGTTCGTTGTAGCTGGTCACACTCCAGACATCCGCTTCGACGCCGTACTTTTCCGAGAGAATCTGCTTGGCTTTGAGAACGTACTGCATGATGGGCCCGCTCCCCAGCAGCTGTGGCCGATGAGCTCGCTTCTTGGCAGTGACGCTGGGCTCTAACGGATACAGGCCCGCACAGATCATTTCCTGTGTCACGCCGGCAGGGATTGCGGGCATGGGGAACGTGTTATCGTTGTAGACCGAGAGATAATAGAAAACGTTCTCGTCTTCGGCATACATGCGACGCATGCCGTCTTGAACGATGGCCGCCACTTCGTAGCCAAAGGCCGGATCGTAAGCGAGGAGGTTCGGTACACTCGATGCAATGAGCTGTGAGTGTCCATCCTGGTGCTGCAGACCTTCGCCGTTGAGCGAAATGCGGCCTGAAGTTCCACCGCACAGGAAGCCCTTGGCGCGGGAATCGCCAGCCAGCCAGATGAGATCGCCAACTCGCTGGAAGCCGAACATCGAGTAGTAGACGTAGAAGGGGATCATGTTCAGGCCGAGGTTGGCATAAGCCGTTCCCGCAGCCACGAATGACGACATGGCACCGGCTTCGTTGATTCCTTCCATGAGAATCTGGCCGTTGGTTTCTTCGCGATACCAGACCATTTGGCCAGCATCAACAGGTGTGTACTGCTGGCCTTTGCTGCTGTAGATCCCCACCTGAGCAAAGAGGGGATGCATCCCGAACGTCTGAGCTTCATCGGGGATAATCGGCACAATGCGTTTGCCGACATTCTTGTCGGTGCAAAGCCAGCCCATAATCCTGCCGAGAACCATGGTCGTGGACCATTCTTTGCCCACGCTCCCTTTGAGTGCCGTCTGGAACTGGTCGAACGAAGGAATGGTGAGCCGCTCGCTCGTGGGCTTACGAACCGGGAGGAAACCACCCAGTTCTTTTCGCCGTTCGAGCATGTATTTGACTTCGGGGCTCGAAGGATCTGGCTTGTAGAACTTGGCGGCCTTGGCCTCTTCGTCCGAAAGTGGCAGTTCAAAGCGGGTGCGGAACTTGAGCAGATCGTCTTCTTCGAGTTTCTTCTGCTGGTGTGTCGTGTTCTTGCCTTCGGCCGATTCACCCAGGCCGTAGCCCTTGATGGTATGGGCAAGAATGACGGTGGGGACACCCTTGTGATTCACAGCCGCATGGTAGGCGGTGTAAACCTTCTGGGCGTCGTGACCACCACGACGGAGATCTTTAATCTGGTCGTCGCTCAAATGCTCCACGAGCTTGAGGAGTTCGGGGTTCTTGCCGAAGAAATCCTGCCGGATGTAGCTGCCCGATTCGACCACGTACTTCTGGAACTGACCATCGACGATTTCGAGCATCCGCTTTTTGAGCTGGCCCGATTCATCATTAGCGAGAATCGGATCCCAGTCGGCACCCCAGATGACCTTGAGAACATTCCACCCGGCACCCCGGAAGAGGCCTTCGAGTTCCTGAATGATCTTGCCATTCCCACGGACAGGACCGTCGAGACGCTGCAGGTTGCAGTTGATGACCCAGGTGACGTTATCGAGATGCTCACGAGCCCCCAGAGTAATGGCACCCAGAGTTTCGGGCTCATCGACTTCACCATCGCCAATAAAGCACCAGACGCGTGACTGGCTGGTGTCGAGCAGGCCGCGATGCTGCAGATAACGGAGGAACCTGGCCTGATAGAGCGAGCAAAGTGGCCCCAGACCCATCGAAACCGTGGGGAATTGCCAGAAGTCAGGCATCAGCCACGGATGCGGATACGATGAAAGAGCTTGGCCACGCGGCAATTCGCGGCGGAAGTTTTTCAGATGGCTTTCGTCGAGACGGCCTTCCACAAAAGCTCGCGAATAGACGCCCGGCGAAGCATG
>JAIXUU010000486.1 GCA_027483405.1 Planctomyces sp.
AGGCCGGGATGAGGGGAATTCGCACGTTGTTGGCGAAAAATCCACCAGTGACTTCATCGCAGTACGCTTTTTAATGAGTGGCGACCCTGCGTATATATATGCAAGAGATTCACATCGATTAGAAAGATCCTCGCCCGGCCCGTCGCAACTACACACTCACAAATCGCATCAAGACAAAAGCACTTGCCGATAACGTGACGATGAGTGCCACACACGTAACAATTGCGGCAGCCATGGCGAAAGGCAGCGGAGCCGGGGCCGGCGTCGCTGTCGTCGCTCGCCGAATAGTCGCACGGATCAGAGGGTAGATATAGACAAAGTTGAGAAAACTACCGATGAGTAAAAATCCTGCAGCGGCGTAGTGATGCCGATGAACTTCCTCCAACAGCATAATGTCCTTGCTATAGTAACCGGCAAAAAACGGAAATCCGCTGATGGATAACCCGAAAAGCACACCCGCCACGCCGAGCCACCGCCGACCGGGAATCCCGTTGGCCACTTGAGGGGCCTGGACACTTCCAAATGATGTGAGAAAGGCTCCGGCACAAAAGAATAATCCCAGCTTGGCGATCGAGTGCGTGATAATGTGCAGCATCGCCCCCTGCATGCTCTCCGCCGTACCGACCAGAATCGCAGTAATAATGTAGGATAACTGGCCGACGGTCGAGAACGAAAACCGCTCTTTCAAATCCGGCGTCTTCCAGGCTCGATACGCCGTATAGATGGCCGTAAATCCACACAAGTAAATCAGCCACCCCGTCTCAAGAAAGTGATCGCTCAATTCACGAAGCAATTCCATGCCGTAAACATGCTTGGCGATCTTGAATAACACGATGCTTCCCACCTGCACCGACGCGACCGAGTGAATCATGGCAGTCACAGGTGCCGGGGCGATAGAAACAGTTGGTAGCCACAAGTGGAACGGGGCGACACAGTTCTTCGACAGCCCCACAATGATCAGGGCGAGAATGATGGACGCTTTGCCATGGCTCCACCCGAAGTCTGTAATACTGATCTGTTCAAAAGGGGTGCCCAGCGGAAAATTCCATGCGACGACAGGGAGCACAATGAGCAGTACAGGCCAAAGTGTTGATTTGACATAGAATCTTGCCGCGCGGTGGGCAGCGTCTCCCCCTCTGAGAGTAATGAGCGGAACAATCGTTGGTATCGCCGCAATGTAGAAAAATAGCAGTGTGAAGAAGTTATCAGAAAGCCCGGCACCCACCGACAATCCTACGGTCGCATTCATGTACTTGTGAAATGATTCAGCCTGATTTGAAAGGTGGGCTGATATATAGCCCACGGAATAGAGTAATGTGACGCTCCAGCATAAATAGACAACAATCACGAACATCCACGAGGATCTGTCCAGAGAGAACGAAATCCAGTTACCCAGACGAATCGAACCGCTTTCAGGGCCATGCAGAACCGCAATGACCGCCATACAAGCGGTGGATATTATGGAAATCGAGTAGAAAGAGAGCTTCGATTTTGACTTGATGATCGTCAGCAGGTTAAGAATCAGCGGCCATGCCAGCAGCAACAGTGCCATGGAAGTAGGATCGAGAATAGCCCTGACCATTACAGATTTTTCCCTATAAGAGGCGGAAGCAGTTCAGCAGACCCGGCTGAAAACAATTCAAGAAGTGCGCCCCAGGTGGGTTGTACTGGCCGGTTACAACACCGCCAGGTGGTGTGGACGGAGTAGCCGCGTCTCATCGCCTGGCTTTCTGTTTGGACTTTTTCGCTCCCTTTTTCTCTTCCTGCATCATTTCCATCACTTCACCGAGGTGGGCGAAGAAATACTCCCGCATTTTCTCCAACACCTCACCCAACAGGGGGTCGCGAAGGCGGTAGAAGATCTGATTGCCATCCCTGCGGGTTTCCACGATGTGTTTGTTTCGCAGGATGGCCAGGTGCTGAGAGATGTTGGCCTGTTCCACACCGATCTTTTCGCAGAGCACGCCGACCGACATCTCGCCGTGGCTCAGAAACTCGACAACAGCTACTCGTGTCTGGTGGCCGAGTGCCTGAAAGATGCCCGCCTTGAATTGCCGCATCGACTCCCACATCACGACCTGCCCTTACATTCGATTCTGGGAACATTCGCATAAGCGAATATACGATGCGGCTCAAAAAATCAAGCCGATCTGCCGGGCGACTGGTTGAGTCTTCATTAAAAGCCTTGACTGACACCGATTTCTCTGGGCGTCGGTGAGCACGTTGCTGATGATCGGCAGCAAGCCCCATGATTCATGTAGGGTGGCGTTAAGGCTTTGCGCAACCCACCAGATCTTCCTCAGAACGCGATCATCCAATTCAAAGAGGCAAAGGTGACTCAGAATTGGCTCGGCACGAAAACTCGCCCCGATCGCCAAACCATTTCACAAATCGGAAAACTCATGCCTCAGCCACCATCGAATCATGAGAAATGGCGTCTCGCATAGTGACCATTTGCGGTGTACCATGAGATTCCTACTGTCCAGCAATCGAAATTCGTTTGCTGGTATGATACATCAAATTAACAAGATCGTACCATTCTGCCAAATAGCGGTAAAACTCTACCGCACTTCGGCGATCGAAGACTTGTTAGCAAGTAATAGCAGTTACCCTCACATGATGGAACTTTCCGATTTAATCCGGCTCAACCAACTCGTTCGCGGGTCGATCAGCTTTGCTGGCTTCGAACGCTGGTTTGACGAATCATCGACATCTGGGCAACGAACAATTATTCACACACTTTCTGAACTCGCTCACCAAGCGGGTGTCAATGATGACGTTTTTGCGTCTGCAGTCAGGTGCGCCGATTTGTCGCCCGATGACTCAACCGTAGAACACATTCGGTCGCTCAGGCAGCATGACGGAATGACAACACTCCGAATTTACAAGTGGATTGAATCCGCACCAGACACAGAGCTTCGTTCGCATTTGCGATTTTTCGTTTCGCTGTTTGGCACAGCCGAAGGTCGCGTCTTCAGCAAAGAACGTGCAGAATGGTGCAATCACTGGTGGCACCGGGACTTGCTCGACGATCGAGTAGTTCAGGAACTGTTGAATGATCCTCGGTTCTACATGACATCTATGAAAGACGATGCCCGAATCAAAACTGTTGGCTAACAATCACATGCAACAGAATTGTGGTCGGTGCCGAGTTTTAATCAATGCATCATTGGCCGCAAT
>JAIXUU010000261.1 GCA_027483405.1 Planctomyces sp.
AGTGTGCGACCGCACTTACCCACAGCCATGACAATCACGACAGGCGAAACACCGTAGCAGACTTCCAGGATCTGCCGGTCAGTACCGGCTACGGGATGCCGGGGCAGGGCATACTCACAGATTTTCGCGATCCTGCCATGGCGTTTACCAAAGGTGGAATACTTCACACCTTCGCCAAAACGTTGACACTGAGTCATGGCGTTGAGCGCCTTTTGTTGACGCACCGTGGCTCGTTCGCTGGTTGCTTCCCCTGCCATTGCAGATCCCCTTGATTGGTGTGATTCGGTTGAGTGATTTCGCCCAAAATCACTCTCAGAAAGGTGGTTCGTCGTCGTCAAAATCCGTGGCATGGCTCGATGGTTCACCGGCCATGCGGTTGCAGCGTTTGCAGAGCAGTTGCAGAGCCCCGTTCTGCAGGTCGATCAGGTACAAACGGAGCCTCTGTCTTCGGTTGTGATCTCTGGCACACCAGGTGCGTGGTTCGGTGTGGTGGAACTCCAGCCTTTCAGTCGCCCCACAACATTTGCACTTGCCGCCCAAGGCCTCGACCAGCACTGCCCGATCGGCGTGGTACTTCTCATTCCAGCGGTTCCGTCGCTTCTGCCACTCCGACAGGACTGAGACGTATTGCGGCTGCTGTGGATGGGGGGGGGGTAGCGCCAATCTCTCACCTCCCGCGATAGTAGGCTTGGAACATCGAGAGGAACGCGGTATAAGCTTGCCCCGGCTCCCGGTGCGATGGATCAATCGCCACAGGCTCCGGCATGTCGGTCTCCCATGGGTGCACCGAACCAGGCAACAACCATCGCCGCTCTGAGGAGAGCGCGAGCAAGTCGGCCTGCATCACATCCGCATGGTGAAACACCAACGGATCGAGCCCAAACCGCTCGGCAATCGCTTGTTCAAAGGCCGCTTCAATGGGTTTGTAAATCGGCTTGAGCAGTTGCTTCAACGGTCGCGTCACATCGCCGATGTAGGCTTCAGCGGCATCGTGCAAGAGCCCAGCCAGAGTCAGTTCGCGGGGGCATTGCATCGCCACGAAGATCGAATGTTCGGCCACACTGTAAGGTCGCCTGGTATGGCCATTGAACCGGCAGATGTGGCTCAACGCGTGGGCAATGTCGTCAATGTCGATCATCTCAGGCTTGGGGTGCAGCAAGTCCACTTTGCGGCCACCGCGTGTTTCAATCCAGGGGGAAAATTCAGGCACGGTTTCTCCAATTCGGCGCGCACCGATAGCGCAGTTGGGTGAGTATGGAAAGCCTCACTCAGAAGGAGTGGGCATCAGCAATTGCGTCCGTACGGAGCAATTCACACGATGATCAGTCATCCGCCCGGATCTGCTGTTCTCGATGCCGCTGGCGTTCAATCTTTTCTTTGTAGATGCGAGCCGCTTCCGTGGGGCTCAGCCCCATGTCATACATCTGTCGCAACTCAGCGTCATGGATAAAATACACCCCTGTGATTGTCCGGAACTCGCGAGACCAATGCCGGATATCGAGTTCCGCCGCCGCGAAATCCACATCCTCCGACACCATAGGCTCGCTGTGCAAACCTTCCTGGTACTCATCCAGGGCATCACTCAAGCCCTGCTGCACCAACTCAACAACGAGACTGTTGACGCAGGCTTCAGCCAGCAGAGCTTCGCGATGAATCCGCGAGAACAGACCCGCAGTCAACAGGCCACACAGCCAGACCTGCCAGCCCGGTAAGTGCCTCGCGAAACGCCGATCTTGATAACTCGCCACCTGTTGGCGGATGGTTGGTGAGAACATGGGTTTCCCTTTCTCCGTTGTGTTTCATTTACTCCCAGTAGCTCATATCACTCTCAAGAGCTTGCCGAGGTGTTTCCCCGTCATCGAAACCCTGCCTCCAGCACTCTCGACCAGTCCCTTTGGTGTAGTCATGGTCGAACTCAAGTTCGTCCCGACAGATCCGATCGATTTCATCGCACCACTGATCGAAGGTGAGTCCATCAGTCATTTCATTAACCTCGAAGACCTCTTGTTGACGTAAATTCGCTGTTCACCGGCATTGATTTTCACGACCTCGCCAGCCTTTTTCGCCAGCACCTCAGCATCCTTGCGGCTCATGTTTTTCCCCAGCCATTCCCCAATGGTGTTGAGGTTCAACACATCCCATCCGCCTTCGGATTTGCTGGCCAAAACACCTCCTTGGTGCGCACCTTCAGCGCAGTTGATTTCATGTGGAATCACTCAGGCCGACCGGGCATCCAGCCGCCAAAGTGGTTCAGATGACAGCCGCTTCTTCGGACTCGACCAACTCAAGGTGATCGACGTTGCAGCAGCGTGAGTTGCCGCATTTATGGTGGATGGTCTGCCCCTCGGCAGGCAGTTCACCGTGTTTGAGAGTCCAGGCCCATTCGGGGACTGAGTGCGTTTCGTCGTTCCAGGAGAGGGCCGAAAACCCACCTCCAATCCACTCGATACAACCTTCGTCGGTTGGATCGATGCCTACGTTCTTCGAGATCTTCGCCCGCAGGGCTTGAGGGTTGCGAATGCTCATTGCTTACACCTCGCGAGCCTTCATGTATTCCCTGAGGGATCGCTTGCAGTAGACCACGCGACGCCCAGTCTTAGCTGACCGAATCTGTCCCGCATCCACCAGTCGCTCAAGCGTCCGAGTTGAGCATCCGCCAATAAACTCGGCTGCCTTCACACCATTGAGCGAACCTTCAATGCCAAACTCGAAGCCCCATTTTTTCTCAGCCAGATTCTCACTGACGAGTGTCAGAGCCATCGTGTTTCACCCCCTTTCGCGTTGCGTGTGTGACGTTCGATAGGCAGAGGATATCGCCACTTTTGGCCTTGAAAAGGGCACTTCGACAGATAGTGGTCACCCAAAAAATGGATGAAGCAAACGAAGTCAAAGAAACTCAAAGAAAGGCATAGAACGGCATAGAACGGCATAGAAAAACTTTGAACTTTTTTCTGAAATCTCGCCACGATGCACCTTTCAAGCCAGGTTGATAGGTGGTTGGGCGCAACCCCGGGCGCAACGAAGAGTGTTTCAGTGTCGGATAGTGTCGCTTGTCACTATCGATAGAAACGACAAAACCCCATGAAAACATGGGATTTGTTGTCTTGTGTCGGCTCCTGTCGCGGGTTCCGTTTATTCGGTGAAGAAGTAATCTGTCAGACGGATTCTAAGTCGTCAGCGGACGCTCATAAACAGTCGGCTGACGACTTTTCTCTCTTTAACCGTGTGCGCTGCTTAGAGAGATTCGAGATATCGAAGTAACTGCTGCAGTTCTTCGGGAGAAAGCTTCTCGCCAGCTACCTTTTCCGGGGCATGATACTTTTCCAGGGCATCGCGTAGACTGCGCGATCGTCCATCGTGCAGAAATCGTCGTCTGAGATTCAGCCCCAGCAAACTCGGCGGATTGAATCGGAAGTCGCTGTCATTTCGACTTTTCAGCCCGATCTCAAACGTATCCTCATGCACCATTTGCGGCCCCTGGTGGCAGTTATCGCAGGCGCCTTTCCCAAAGAAGATCGCCTTACCGGCATGCCAGTCGGGATCATCCTGCGGTTGGGATCGTTCCAGAGGATTTCCCCGCCACGACGCAGGACGCAGTGTTTCGAGGTAGGCTACGAGGGCTTTCTGCTGCTCTTGAGTTGATGACTTTTCACTTTGCATGGTTTCTTCGATCGAACGCTCCATGGCGTTCTCCAGATCTCGTTGCCAGCCATGCCATGTCCATGGGCCGGTTTCCGCCACGTGGTACAACGTCGGAGTCAGCTTGGCTGCACCATAGCCCCGATCATTCTGAGTATCGAAGAGTTGTCCAGCGGTGTGACCATCGGGATGGCAGGAATGACAACTGAACCACTGATGCAGGCTGTGCTTTGCGTCATAGAAGATTTCTTCACCTTGCCGGGCTAATGACTTCTCATGAGGATTGGTACCGACAACGATCGACTGCTCAATTTTTCCACTTTCCAGGTCAACGATTTCCACGGCTTCTTTGAGACCATTGGCGACCGCAATCCGACGATCATCAAGGAACTCGAAATCCAAAGGACGGCCTGGCAGCGAAACCCGGCGGTACCTGGTTTTGTCACCAATCAGTTCTGGACGCACAAAATCGCCCGGGTCCCCAGGCATCCAAGGCAATTCTTTGCGCTTGACCAGAATGATCTCATGCGAGCCGCTGGCAGTGATGACGATCCATTCACCGTTAGGCGAAACGCGTGTGGCGTAGGCATCGCCCACACCTTTTTGAAATTCATCAAGACCAAGCTGTTCCTGCTCGCCCAGTTCTCCTTGTGGAATCGGCATCCTCACCAGACGGTTATCAATCACCCAACCCCGTTCAATATTGCTGAAGTTGACCGGAAACCCTCGATTGATGGCACAACTGACGAGGAGTGAGCCTGTTTCAGGTTCAAAAGCCATTGGGCCCAGATTGAAACCATCTGTGTAAACTTTGTGCTCACCAGCGACTTTGAGTGTGACGAGATCGAAGACTGTCACCCGGGCCGGTACCTGTGCAGCGACAGCCAGCCACTTTCGGTCGGGAGAGATGATAACTTGCTGTGGAAGACCACCGGCTGGCAAACGCTGCAACACCTGGAATGAATCCAGATCAACAACAGCGACATCATCGCCCCCCGAAACAGCCACATAGGCCAAAGGCGGACGAGCTTGACTGTCAATCGCCAGCCCACAAGGTTCCAATCCGACGGGGAGTTGACGAAGGAATTCGAGCTTTCCACCGTTGACACCCATCTCAACGAGTTGGCCTCTCCCTCGCAAAGTCGCATAGGCCTTATGATCGTTCAGCCACTGAACATCCCACGGGACTCCTGCCAGAGAGATCTCAGAGAGTTTCTCACCGCTTGAGAAATCCACCAGGGCCACAGAGCCCCCTGTATTCGCCACGAGTCCCAGCTTCTTGTCCGCAGACAAGGCCAGACTGCGGGGATTGCGATAGCCACCTTCGCGATCAGTGGTTGAAGTTTTCGTCTCCGGACGAGACGCACCAGCAGATGTCAGGTTCTCCTCGGCGGCCTGGGCAACCGAGTCGCTGAATGAAGAGGAGGTACAGAACCAGAAAGCCATCGTCAACAGCAAACAAACCGCCACACCGGCACTGCTATAAATCATCCATCGCATGGAATACGCTTTCCTCAAAGTCAGGCTGAGTCGAGCCAGACAAAGGCTGCCGCCTGACATGATATCGTTGACCAATAAATCAATATTACCAGTACAACAGAATTTTAGATGGATCAATGTGATTGATGACCTTGTTTTCTGAAAATCCGGGACTTCATCAGGATCGAGTAACCTCTCAGCCAAAACATGCGAAATCCAGTATTCAACACGGAATGAGATGCGAATATCGAAGCAATGCAACAGGATATGAATCATGTCCCAAAGCTCGTCGGAATGAAGTACGATCATGCGTTGGGACAATTTCGATTTCAGGCTTTGGAGCAGCTTTGTGACAACTTCTTCTGCCACCCCCTCTCGATTGGTCTCGATCGATGCCTATCGAGGTCTGGTCATGATTCTGCTGGCCTTCAACGGGTTTGGCATTCTGGAGGCCAGTCGAAACTTTCCCACATCAGAAAGCTGGCAGACGGCGGGCTGGATGTTTGAGCACGTCGCCTGGCGAGGCTGCTCACTCTGGGACATGGTTCAACCATCGTTCATGTTTCTCGTCGGTGTTTCGATCCCCTGGTCATTGGCTGCTCAGAAATCGAGAAACATCTCGACAGGGCTGGGCTGGGTGCGCGCCATCTGGCGATCTGTCCTGCTGGTCGTGTTGGGCATTTTCCTGATCTCGAACAATAAGCCCTCGACTGATTTTTCGTTTGTCAACGTCCTGAC
>JAIXUU010000196.1 GCA_027483405.1 Planctomyces sp.
CGTTGGAATGCGTCAACATTGGTCAATGATGCTTATGTTCCAAACGGACTCAACCAGATCGGTTCACGAAACGGAATTGCCTTTTCCTATGACACACAAGGCAACCTCACTTCTGACGGCAACAACACGTTTCAATACGACAAAGAAAATCGGCTAATCGCATCACCTTCGCGTGGTATTGCCATTAAGTATGACGCCCTGGGAAGGCTTGCTAGCACAAGTGCGGCCTTGATCGGAACTGCTCAGTTCCTTTATGATGGCAGGCAATTGATTTGGGAAAGCAGCGAGGATGGGTCACAGCGGCTTTTTGTGCACGGGGTAGGGCCCGATGAGCCCGTCTTGGCAATCGAGAACGGTACGAAATATTGGTACCACGCTGATGAACGCGGTTCGATTGTCGCGCGATCAGATAGTGCGGGTAACCTCGTAGGTGCAGTCAATACATATGACGAATTTGGCATTCCCTCGGCATCGAACTCGGGAAGGCTGCAATATACCGGGCAAATGTGGCTGCCTACTTTGCAACTCTATCACTATAAGGCTCGCCAGTATCGACCTGACCTTGGTCGATTCATGCAGACTGACCCAATTGGATATACGGATCAGATCAACCTGTATGCTTATGTTGGTAATGATCCTATTAACAAGAGCGACCCCACAGGGCTAGCGCAAGATTGCGGAAACGGAACAGCAGCCATGCCTGGCGGGTGTCCAATTTCGCCAAATATGATGATGCCCGCAGATATGGCGGGCGTTAATTTCTACGGAGGCCGAATAGGAGTATCTTCGCCAGGTTATGCGCGAAATCAGAGAATAAGCGCGGAAGCCGCAAACAGAGACGCTGCCTTTGGCCAGTATAATGCGCCACCATATCGCGCTGGCACAACTGTTGTAGAAGGACGCACTACACGAGAAATGATCACTTTGCGGTTTTCGGCGCCATCTGCAACCAATCCCAAGGGGCAAGGTGGGTGGGTTGCGCCAAACGATCCAGCGCTACTGGCCATGACACCGAAAGAGATTCAGATCGCACTACAATTGCCAACCACGCCAACTCACGTTTCAATGGTCCGCATTCCCGCTGGCACCGAGACACAAATTGGTATGGTGGGCCAACAGCCAGGCTTAGCGGCTCCGCCTTCGAGCAGCGTTCAAATCCGATTGCTTGAAAGAGTTCCAAGCAGTAATTGGGGTGACCCGGTTCCAATAGGGGAACGGCCACCCCTTCCACAGCATTAATAGCATTTAAGGACAGTTGTTTTGGATAGAGACCTTCAAATCCTTTTGTCGCGTCAAATAACCATGTCCGTTGCGATGCCTTGGGGCAGGATCGCGTGTTACGAGACTGAAAATGGGACGATCGACGACATAACTGACAAACGAAAGCCGGCTGTCAATTTAAACTATGAAGAGCGATTGGCCTATTACAAGATTTTCCTTTTCAAATATGCGAACAGCAATATCGTGGCGACAAACCATGATGGAAGCGTCAGATGGATTATTCATGGGTTTACAGATTTTGGCGAACACCAACCGTTCATTGGGGTGGCGTTTGTCGATGGAAAAATTAAAGCTGAAAATTGGGTTGGGCGAGTATATGATGTGGATCCAGAAACAGGACAATGTTCGAATGAAGTACTAAAATTACTCTGATTCATCTATTGTTTTCAGGACATGTGACTAAATGATATTGGCGCGGCTTGCCAGCACGTGAACCACCATTTTTCAAGGGCCCTGTGAGATCTGATGGCATCGGAAGAGCAAGGTTGAGTACTGCGGAAGGGTAAGCGTTCAAGCTTGGCGGACCGGAGGTGTAGTTGGTTGATGTAACGCAATGGTCAGACCCACGGATGTAGAGCGACATATTCGCTTTAAAGCTTTGGACTCTAGGGCAGCCTGAGTCCCCAAAAGCGAAAGTACAAGACCATCACAGTAGCTACGACTCTTGCCAATAGCATCTCGATCATTGAGCTGGACTGCCCCGTTAGGGGTAATATAACTCCAATGTTTTAGTACCTCCGGCAAGCTAGGCTTGGAGTGTTCGAACATCGTGAAGGCGACTGATGCGCGCGGGACCTTACAACCTGATTGACAGGGCTGATCATTTAAAGGCCAAGACAATGACGACCTTGCCGCGATTAGACGAACGGACTTTGAGCAGCCAATGCGGGTAACGCAGCGCGTCCCGGCGGTTTACGATTTACTAGGCGCTTACGGCTCGCTTTAAAATTGTCATTAGCCTACAATCTAATAGTGAATTCTTTTAGTTGCAACTCGCAGTTTGCAAAACACGCGTCCCGCCTGAACAAACATAAGTCGCAGTACCAGTCCAGATAAACCGGCCAGGATCCACAAATGACTGCGAGACGCCGGGACTGACTGCGGGAACAAAGCTATCGCCTGACGTGCAGGTTTTTCCGGCAACAGTCCATGTGAGTGGCTGGCCGCTCATTTCAGGACAGCTTGTCGCCGGAGCAGACATAGCAGCTCTTGCTGCCGGAGACGACACCGAAACACGGTTGTCAGCTTTATCAAAAGCATAATTGACTGTTTTGCCATTATCTTTAACAACTTGTACAAGCCTGCCAAGTGCATCGTAAGTGTAGGTTTCCGCAGATGCAAACGGGACCGCTACAGCCATCACTCCAAGCAAGCCTAG
>JAIXUU010000176.1 GCA_027483405.1 Planctomyces sp.
CGTGTTAGGCATTTTCCTGATCTCGAACAACAAGCCATCCACAGATTTTTCGTTTGTCAATGTTCTCACCCAGATTGGCCTGGGATACCTCGTGGTCTATGCCGTCGCCCAGTCGTCTCGACCTCTGGCTCCTTTCGTGTCGGCAGCGATCCTCGCGGCCTATTGGCTGCTTTTTGCACTCTGGCCCATTGGAAATCAGGGGCCTTCTGGAAGTCAGGAGTTAGCGGCACAACTCAACCTCCCCATCGACCGTCAGCAACTTGCAGGTTTTGGTGCCCATTGGAATCAGCATTTGAATCCTGCGGCCAGCTTCGATCGCTGGTTTCTCAATCTTTTCCCGCGAGAAACACCCTTCGTGTTCAATCGTGGCGGATACCAGACACTCAACTTTATTCCGTCCATTGCGACCATGCTGCTTGGCCTGGCAGCTGGTCAGACCATTCGTGAAGTCCCTGGTGCTTTTCCCGCAGCCATTCGACTGGTCCTGGGTGGAGTCGTGATTGCCTTACTTGGCTGGCTGCTGGATATCACGGGTGTCTGCCCACTCGTTAAACGCATCTGGACACCTTCCTGGACACTCTGGAGCGGCGGCCTGTGCTTGTCCGTACTTGGGCTCTTTCATTTCCTGACAGAAGCCCTTCAGAAGCAGATTCTCGTTTGGCCACTCACGATTGCAGGCATGAATTCCATCGTGCTTTACGTCTGCTACATGCTGCTCCGACCATGGACGGCCGCCTCGTGGGAACGACATTTCGAGCCGAACATTTTCCTGATGGCTGGCCCGGCGCTAGCTCCCATTTTACAGGCCTGTTTCGTGGGTTTTTCGTTCTGGCTGTTTGTCTGGTGGTTGCAGAGACAAAAAGTCTTTATTCGTCTCTGAAATTGCTGATGTTTTAAGTAAACTCAGGCTCTTCTGAGTCGTTCGGTTCCCTCTTCCAATAACTCAGCCTCAGTTTCTCGGCCCACATACAAACCATCAACCATCAAGAGAGCAACCAACGTGACACCTAGTACGCACCACATTTCGCGAAGACCTCTCCTCTCTCCACTGACATGGGCACTGCTCGTTTCCAGTTTTTCTTTCACTCAGCTTTCATTCGGTCACATTCTGCACGCGGACGAGCCCGCGAAAAAGCCGGCTCCCATTCTGCTGTTCGATGGTCAATCTCTCGATGGCTGGAAGAAAGTTGGGGGAGACGCCACTTATTCGATTGAGGATGGTGAGATTGTCGGCCGCGTGGGCCCAGGGCCGAATACCTTTCTGCGAACGCTGGCCACCTATGGCGATTTCGAACTGAAGTACGATGTCAAACTTGATACTCCAGGCAATAGCGGAGTCCAGTTTCGCAGCCACCAGAAAGATGGTACAGGCCGGACATTCGGCTACCAATGCGAAATTGATCCCTCGCCTCGCCAGTGGACAGGTGGCATTTATGACGAATCCCGCCGCGGGTGGATCTATCCTCTCGACAAGGACGAGCAGGCCCGCAAGGCTTTCAAAATTGATGAATGGAACACGTTTGTCATTACAGCCAGAGGCCCGCACATTACCACCAGTGTGAATGGAGTGCGCTGTGCCGATCTGATCGATACGGCCGATCTGGAAGGATTTATCGCACTTCAGGTTCACTCGGGAAAAGCAGGGCAGATTCGCTGGCGGAACATTCAGTTAACACCGCTGGGACAATCCACGTGGAAGCCACTGTGGAATCAGAAGGATCTGGCTGGCTTTCGTGCGATTGGTGGCGGTGAATGGAAAGTTGCTGATGGTGAACTGGTAGGCACATCCAGCCAGTCGGAGTCTCGTCATGGTCTGTTGATCACGGAAGATGCCTTCCGGGATTTTGCCGTGCGTGTCGAGTTCAAAGCCGTCACTGGAAACAGTGGACTTTACTTCCGCTGTGTCGAGGCAGATCCTTACGGCGTCGCAGGTTTTCAGGCCGAAATCGATCCCACGAAAGATGTGGGCGGATTGTACGAAACCAGTGGCAGAGCCTGGATTTTCCAGCCGAGTGCGGAACAGTTAAAAAAAGCCTTCAAGCCCGGCGAGTGGAATGAAATGACTGTGGTTGCTCTGGGTGAGCGAATTGTCATTCACCTCAATGGCATCAAGACCGTCGATTTTATCGACAAAGGGGGCAGGGCGGCCGGGAAAATCGCGTTACAACTCCATGGTGGCCAGGATATGGATGTTCGCTTCCGCAAAATAGAAATCATGCGGTTAGACGACATTGCCTGCTGCACGGAATAATTCGGATTCCAGTATTCAAACGCGTGCCCTTTTATGGGGTGGCTGGGGTTGTTTATTGGAATCCGTGTAACACCCATCCTGGAAATCGATGGTACGAATAGAGTATGCCAGGCATGCTTGCTCGGAGCCGCAAGCATGGCACTCAAAGCGAAGCTGAATCGTGGAATCGGTGTAAAACTCAGTACGCCACCTGATCTGTGCCGTCGCGATTATTTGCCAATGCAAAATCGACTGAAAATCCGGTCGAGAAGATCTTCCGTTTGTGTGGCACCGGTCATCAGGCCCAGAGCATTGATGACCTGCCGGAGATCTGCTGCCAGCAGTTCATCGGCAGTTCCACTTCGCGCAGCCTGGAGTGCAGAATCGAGGGCTCTGAATGCTGAACCAAGCACTTCATGGCAGCGGGCCGCTGTGGTTCCCAGCCAGAATTGCGACAGGGAATGATCGCTCGTCAGCAGTTTGCGGAGCAGACCCGCCAGTTGATCCATTCCTGTCTCATTCATGGCCGATAACGAAACCAGAGAATCCCTGGGCAGATAATGATTTTCTGGCTCATAAAGATCGAACTTGGTGGTAATGCGGATCGCCTTGGATGTTTTTGAGGCGGCTAGATCGAAAAGCTTTTGATCCTCGGTCGCTTCGGCTGGCGATAAATTGGCTGGCGAACACCAGAGGAGAAAATCACTGGAGGCCATCTGCTCTTCGCGTTGCCTTTGCGAGGCCTCAGCAATCGGATTGAGGTTCTCTTCCCAGCCTGCCGTATCAATGAGATCGAAAGACAAGCCTTCCCAGTGGATTGACCAGAGAAGGTAATCTCTGGTTGTCCCTGCAATGGGTGAAACAAGGGCGGCATCGGCGTTAGAGAGTCGATTCAGCAGCGTACTTTTCCCGGCATTCGGACGACCAGCCAGAACCACGCGCTTGCGAGAATTCGAAGTCAATCGGGATGGCGAACGTCCTTCAATTGATTTCAATTGAGCGAATGCTGTCTGCAGCCGTTCGATGACCTGGGAACGAGGGACAAATTCGATATCTTCATCGACAAAATCGAGGCCCGCTTCGATATCAGCGAGCAGATTCAGCAGGTCATTACGCAGATCAATCAACGGTTGTGAAACCCCGCCACTGAGCTGATTGAGCGCCACGCGCAAATCTTCCTCATGACGGGCTTCAATCACACCAAGAACTGCTTCGGCTTGAATCAGGTCGACCTTTCCATTCAGGAAAGCCCGTAAAGTAAACTCACCTGGCTGAGCACCACGGGCACCGTGCCGAAAACATTCAGCTAACGTCGCTTCAAGTAAGGGCTGACAACCCGCAAGTGTGATTTCGGCTTGAGGCTGACCGCAATAACTGCGGTGATCTGGCCAGAGCGTTAAGCGAGCTGGAATATGAAAACGATCTCCGGGAATCCAGATCAATCCATGAACACAGATGGCCTTCCTGGCAGTTTTCCATGTCCCTGTGGAGGCTTCAAACAGTCCACTGACGACGGTGATAGTTTGTGGGCCGGCGAGGCGAATCGTCCCGGCGCCGGCAGCCCCCGGAGCGGTCGCGATCGCCGCAATTGTGTCGCTCAGGTTCAAGTCGAGCATTCAGGAAACTACTTTCCGAAAAGCCGCTGCACCACATTTCGATCTGACAATCACTTCATCGAGACATAGCTCAACTCAGTCTTTGTTTGCCGGGGCAAATTCGCTGCCAACGTCTGAAGACAGTTATTTCGACAGAAACTTGATCGGCTATCGGCCTTTACCGTTTTGACTGTTCTTCGATGAAGAATTCGCTCCTGCCGATGGCATTTGACGGGCCTGTTCGGCCTGACGATCGGCTGCTTCCAAAGCCTGCTGCCAGAATTTGGCGACAGCCGATGGCTTCTTTTCTTTCACTTCGACAGGTTTGGCTGGATACCATTCGTTCATGCGATCGAAGAACCAGCGTTCGGCCATGCCCCATAGGCTGGAAGTGATAAAATAAATGCACAGCCCTGCCGGAACGCGATAGAACATCACTCCCATCATGACCATCATGATGTTCATCATGCGGTACTGCATGGCCTGCTCTTCATCAGCAGGTGGCGGCATCAAGATCTTCTGTTGAGCGACAAACAGGATGATCGTCAAAATGGGCAGCAGATTGAATTCTGTCCATCCGAGAAACGGGACACGAAAAGGAAGCTCGAAGAGAGCATCGGGTGCCGCGAGGTTGTCGATCCACAGGAATGAGGCACGCCGCAAATCGACGGAGACACTCAATGCCCGATAAAGGGCAAAGAAAATAGGCATTTGCAGTAACACTGGCCAGCAACCCGCCAGGGGGTTGAAGCCATGCTTGCTGTAAAGTTCCAACTGTGCACGGCGAAGCCCATCGGCATCACCGGCGAACTTCTTTTGCAGCTCCTTGAGTTTGGGCTGCATCTCCTTCATCCGCTGTGCGCTTTGTGCCTGCTTGCGAGTCAGTGGCATGAGGCAGGTTCGCACAATGATGGTCAACAGGATGATGGCAATCCCGTAATTGATGCCAAGGGCATGCAGGCCATTCAGTAGTGCCAGCATCGGGATCACCAGCAGCCGAACTAATGGCTCGAGGAAAAAGAAGGGATTCCAGCCAATGTGATACTCCGTGACATCAGCAGCTCCCACGGCAGCCATCAGATGAGCCCGCTTCGGGCCTGCATAAAGCTGAAAATGATGTGTCGCTTCAGCTTTCGGGCCACTTCCTTGAGGAGCCAGTTGGATCGGCACTGAAGTCAATTCGATGGAAACATCACTGAAGTGCTTCTCCTGGGCAGGATAAGTGACCTGAGATTGAACACTTTCAATCGTACGTTCCTTGATCTGGTTCTCAACAGGATGCACCAGGGAAGCGAAATAAGTGGCATCCACCCCGACATACACAATCGGACGAGTCCAGACAGAAGGCTTTCCTGAGGATTCAGCGTCCAGCACTTCTGTAGCCGATTGATGCGATGACTCGACAGATTCTCCATCAGGGAGAACAAACCCAACGCGAACATCACGATACTTGGTGACGTTTTCCGGATTTTCCAGAGGGACACCGACAGGCCCCTGCATGGTGTATTTGACTTCGCGAGGATTCTCCGTGAGATTTCTGACGGTCAGGCTGTAATCAAGCAGATAACCCTGACCCAGATTATCGCGTTCGGTCTTTGTGGGTTCTTTGCCAGCCAACCCCGGCAATTTGGGCAATCGATAAACCTTCTCGAGTTGAATCGAACCATCGGGCGAAGTGAATCGAAAAGTCACACCTTCAGGGCTTTCGCTACCTGGCACAACTTCCCAATCAATTTTTGCCAGACTCAAGCCCAATGCAGCCAACTGGCGGTCAATCGCCTCAATCGCGACATCTGTGGTCTTCAATTTGAGCAGTGGATCATCGCCGACCACCTTGACGGGCTGGCTGCTGTCATCGAGAGATCGATAACGCGGATCATTCAGCTCGATGGTTTCAATGGAACCACCGCGAGTGTTCAGCTTCACTGCGAGAAAGAATGGCTCGTCCGGATTCGTCGACCCCAGCAGGATCTGTCGGTTGGGGAACGACTGCAGTTTGGGAGGTTCGATAACTTTTTCTTGCGCAGGCACTTCTGGCTGATTGGCTACTGCCCCAGCTTTCGCAATGACATTCGCAGGAACCAACGCATCGGCAGGTTGAATTTCCGCAGGCTTCGCAATATCAGCAGCCTGGTCTTCTGGTGCTTTCTCAGCCAGCTTTTCAGCCTTGGGAGGAGGCGGAAACAGCATGGGCATGACAAAGCCCGACCAGCCAAAGATGACCAGAGCTGAAAGAGCGATAAAGGTCAGGAAGCGACGTTGTTCCATGGATCGACATGCCGACTATCGAGAAATTTCAGAAAGCTCACCAGAGAGCACTGCCGCGGGACAACCCTGTCACCTCGACAAAACCAAGAGATGATATCGGATAATGCCCGACTGGGCACGCTCGGAAGGAAAAACACGTTCGCCTTCATCAAGCTTTACGCGAATTGCTGTCAAAGTCGGCGATCAGTGCTGGTGTCCGTCGCGAAAATACGCAAACAGGTCTCTGGCAGATCAGGCAAGAACCGGCGATTTAACGACCATCAGCGAGACGATCACCGAGAAAGTTATCCAGATCGGGTATGTCGTAGATCTTCTTCTGTGTAATGCGGAAATCGTATTCCACTCGACGAAAACGCACCGTATCACCATCGATGGTCACGTAGGAAGAGCGGGGGTCGCTGTTTCTCGGCTGCCCCACCGATCCCACATTCACCATGACTTTCTCTTGCCGCAGAACGTAATTGAAGTCGATTTCTTCTGGCGGCAGAAAGTTAAGATTTTCGGTAAAAACCCCTGGAATGTGCGTGTGCCCCTGGAAGCAGTGACGCTCAATCATCCCGAAAATCTTCTCCATCTTGCGCTGATTGTAGATGTCTTCCGGGAAGACATACTCATTCAGTGGATTCCTGGCACTCCCGTGCACGAACATGAGATTCTGTTCACGGTGAACTCTCGGAAGTTCCCCCAGAAATTCCCACCGGCGATCTGCCTGAGGGCCACGCCCACTTTCCAGTTGCTTTCTCGTCCAGAAAATCGCTCTTTCGGCACTGGCATTGAAACCCATGGGGTCGAACAGTGCCCCTTGATCGTGATTTCCCAGCAACGAGAGTTTGCACTTGGCCATCACTCGATCGACACATTCACACGGGTTCGGCCCGTAGCCCACAATGTCGCCCAGACAGTAAATCTCGGTAATTCCCTGGCTGGCAATGTCCGCAAGGACTGCCTCCAGCGCTTCCAGATTTCCGTGGATGTCGCTGAGAATGGCTTTCAAAACGAATTTCCGGTCAAAGAGTGCATGTGGTCAAATCGATGTGGAGTTTAATTCAAGTATCCGATCGCACCCTGGAAAAACTCCAGCGAAACTCGCTGATACATTCAAGTTCTCCCATGGGGCCGAAGATCATAACGACAATCCGGCCAGCAAATCCACTTCGCTAAAGATTAACAGACTTACACCACTTTGCGAGTTCAAACAACTGTGCAACACGCACCATGCGGGTGTCAGTACATTTTTACTAATCGATTTATTTTCACTCGATTCAACAACTTCAGCTGAAATCTTGAGGAGAGAAGAATGATTCAGATTCACTCCGCCTAGGCCTTTTTCCGCTCACTTACCGTCAACTCTGAACGTGGAAAGTCATTCAACAGGATGAGAAATGTTTTTAAATCACCAATTTTGCTGAACCTTTTCCAAATTCACCTGTTCCTTCCAACAGCCGATCCAACAACTCCAATGACAGACACTTCTGGACATTTTCAACTCGCATGACCAGACTCTGATATTCTAAGGTGAACAATCAACCCGTTGGTCATGTCTTTCTGAAAATCAAAGATTCGGACCTTTTTCTCCCTGCTCTGGATGAACCATTGAATCAACCGCTCCGCAATGATCTTCAAACCATCAATAAAACGGCTGTTCTCGTGGCAGTCTGTTTGAACGACAACAAACGCTCGCGGGAAAATGTGCTTGATGAACTGAAGGGATTGGTCAAAACTGCCGGCGTGAAAGTCGTAGGAGAACTGGTTCAATTTCGGCAGATGGTTCATCCGGGTACCTGCCTGGGCCCGGGAAAAATCGAGGAACTCAAACTCATTCTCGAAGAAACCCGGGCTGAACTGGTGATTTTTGATAATAATCTCACGCCAGGTCAGGGGCGCCGTCTGGAGCAGGAGACAGGTCGCGTCATTGTCGATCGCAGTGAGCTGATTCTCGACATTTTCGCCACTCATGCCCGGACTGCTGAAGCTCGTCTTCAAGTCGAACTGGCGCAACTTCAGTACAATCGCACACGACTGAAACGCCTGTGGACTCACCTGGAGCGTATTGATGGTGGGATTGGTGCCAGTCGTGGCCCTGGTGAAAAACAGATTGAAACTGACCGCCGCCTGATTGACCAGCGCATCTCGGAACTTCAATCATCACTCAAGGAAGTGGAACAGCGACGGGAAAGAATGGTCAAGCAAAGGCGCGACCATGCCCTAGTCTCGCTGGTCGGGTACACCAACGCCGGCAAAAGCACGCTCATGCGGGCTCTGACAGGCGAAGAGGTCTATATTGCAGACCAGTTGTTTGCCACGCTTGATACCAAAACACGACTCTGGAAAATTCCCGGCTGGGGCGATGCTCTTCTGAGCGATACCGTAGGTTTCGTGCGTGACCTGCCCCACTCATTGGTCGCCTCTTTCAAATCGACTCTGGAAGAAGCGCGTCATGCTGATCTTCTCCTTCATGTTGTCGATGCGAGTAACCCTGAAGCTGAGGCTCAGGTGGCGACTGTCGAAGCAGTGCTGGAGGAAATTGGTGTTGAACTGAAGAACTTTATCCTTGTGCTCAACAAAGCGGATCAGGTTCCTGATCGCATGGCTCTGGATCTGTTGCGTGCACGCTACGAGTGGAGTGTTTCCATCAGTGCTCGGACTGGTGATGGACTGGATCGACTGGCACAACTCGTCGTGGATCGACTAGGTGATGGACTCGAAAGCGTGACGGTTTCCACAGGTATTGAAGATGGTAAACTTCTAGGCTGGCTCTCTGAGCATGCCACCATCATCGATACACATTATTCTGAAACCACAGCCACTTTCCGGTGCCGGATTTCGCGCTCCATGCTGCCGCGGCTTCGCCAGCGCGGGACCGTCCTGGAAGACCACCACGATCAGTCTTCACTAGAAGCTGTTGGTTAAACCCGATTCATTTGCCATTCCATCGAGAGTCTTTGAACAGTTGACTGCCGGAAGCGATGAATTTTTCTACGCGGCAAAATTCTCGTTACGTTAAATCATCGATTCTGTTTAGACTGAACTCGTAGAAATCGGATCAAAAGAGTTTGCAAAGGAAAACTGATGATCATGTCAGGAAAACCGCTGGTGATAACCTCCAGCTTGTTCATCTGCCTGGTTTTCCCGGCGGGTTTCAGTTTCTTCAATGCCAACTTAGCGGTTTCACAGGTGCCAGTTGCTGATCAGAATGCTGCAAAAGCAGAACCTGCGGCTCAAACAAATCAAGCCACCGTCGAAAGTCAGAAGCCGATAGAAAATTCCAACGACAAGCTCACGGCACTCAACCCCACTGGAACAGTCCAGGTGGATGCGGCGAACAAGCGACTGCTGGTGAAAGGCCGTGTCGTCTTAAGGGAAGGTCAGTTGGAAATGCTCGCCTGTCCCAGGCAGACAAAAGAGCATGAATCGATCATTGCGGTCGATGCACCGGCTCAATTAATTCATGCCGGCTTGCTGGCACTGGGGGCCAAGTCCGGAACGGGTGTCAAATTTCAGCCCAAATTTCAGCCACCAACGGGCGAGAAACTCCTGATCAGCATCTCCTGGAAAGATGCCCAAGGAAAAGATCAAAAAGTTTCGGCACAAAGCTGGGTCAGAAATGCCACTCGTCGATACTTTGTTGCCTCATTGCCCAAGATCGATGAAGAACTGAAGTTTCCCGAAGAGAGTGGCCTGATCTGGGATAACCGGCAGAAAGAACTACTCTGGTATGGTCACATGACCCCGGAGAAAAAGGCCGAACTGAAAAAGACAGTGACTGATCCACGCCTGCAGGCATCGATTGACAAGTTCTTTAATGACTCCCAATTTGCAGAGATGAAGGCTGACTTTGTCTTTGTCGGTAGTTTGTTTGAAGCCGATCCTGACAGTGGTAAGCAACGCTACCTGGCCGATGGTGGTGACCTGATTTGTGTCGCCAATTTTTCCACAGCCACCATCGATGTGGCGACAGCCAGCACCAATACTGGTGAAGACCTGCTGTTTGAGGCTTACACCGAACGAATTCCGCCTGTGGAGACGCCCATTACGCTGGAGATCCAGTTGGCCGAAGCCACTGCACCAAAGCCGTAATTCAACATGACTCCTTCAGTTCTCCAGAAGTCAAAACTTAAGGAAAGACCTGTTGATTTCAGTCGCGACGCTCGCTCAGGTAATGCGTCTTGGCGTGTAAAAAGTTCGCACATCGATTGAAACCATCCCCGCCCGGCGGGCAGCTTCGATTCCCGGATCGACATCCTCAAAGACGATGCAACGATTAGGAGGTACATTCAGACGGCGAGCAGCTTCCAGAAAGATTTCTGGTTCCGGCTTGTGATTCTGTACATCTTCGCAGGTAACGATGGCATTGAAGAGTTGTGGTGACAGCCCAATACTCTTCAGCACTCCCAAACAGACTTCTGGCAATCCACCCGTAGCGACTGCCAGAGGAATTTTGCCGTGGTAATAACGCACTACCTCGACCACCTGGGGGACAGGAGGGACTTCGGTGAGTTTCTGCACAAAGAGTTCTTCTTTGTGCTTGACCATTTCAGCCAGATCAGCCTTGATACCAAACCGATCCAGCATGGTTTGAGCCACAATTTTTGTAGGCCAGCCCCCCATGGCGTAGAACTCATCTTCGCTCATGAAAGCGCCATAGGGTGTCAATGTTTCGACCCAGGCCACATAGTGCATGGGCATGGAATCGCCCAGCGTGCCATCGCAATCGAAGATAATGGCATCGAACGTTAACCCGTCAGGGATCACCGCGGGACGTTCCTTGTCCTCATGCAAATGTTCTTTCGAGTGAAGTGAAGCATCCATGACGATCTTCCTCTTTGAGGCTTAATCCTGAATTCAGGTCAGCGTGCGGGCTTCGCCAGAACTTTATCTGTTCGTATTCCAAGCATCGAAAACTTCAACTCACACTGGTTGCTTGATGCATGCGCCGTTCATTGAAGACGACACACCAGCCGAATTTCATGACAGTTCTATGAGTCAATCCGTGAAGAATGCTTTCACCTTAGGCAAGACATCCTCGCAGAAATCCAAATCAACTAAGGAGTAGTTCCCGTCGTGGCTACAAGCGCTCGTTCCTGATGGCGCTGGAGTGCAGCCTTGATGAATCCATCAAACAGCGGATGCGGCGACTGGGGTTTCGACTTGAATTCCGGATGAAACTGGACGGCAGCAAACCAGGGGTGTCC
The DNA here is from genome assembly GCA_027483405.1 of Planctomyces sp. Lineage (GTDB taxonomy): Bacteria > Planctomycetota > Planctomycetia > Planctomycetales > Planctomycetaceae > Planctopirus. The sequence continues at coordinate 11,286 of JAIXUU010000176.1, forward strand.
GGGGAGTTCTACTGCCTCAACGAGCGACCCATCCGGACTCGTGCCCACGAGATTCATACCTGCCGCCGTAAACTGTTCGCGATACTCAGGATTGAACTCGTAGCGGTGTCGATGCCTCTCGGAAATCTCCGTTCGGCCGTAAAGTTTGGCCAATAACGAGCCCTCTGCAAGGCGGCATGCCTGTGCACCGAGTCGCATGGTACCGCCACGATGAGTCACTTTCTTTTGTTCTTCAAGCAGGCAAATGACGGGATGATCCGTATCCGCCACGAACTCGGTACTGTTCGCATTCTTGTGGCCCAGCACTTCTCGGGCAAACTCGATGACCGCCACCTGCATTCCCAGGCAGATTCCGAAGTAAGGAATCTTTTGAGTTCGTGCAAAACGAACCGCACGAATTTTGCCTTCAATACCCCGCCGACCAAAGCCGCCGGGGACAAGAATCCCATCCACTCCTGCCAGGATCGCTGCAGGATCCTGCTGTTCGAGTTCTTCGGCTTCGATCCGTTTCACGATGATTCGTGAATCATGCTTGAATCCCGCATGATCGAGCGATTCATAAATCGACTTGTAAGCATCCCGATGTTCAATGTACTTGCCCACCACGGCAATCGTTACATCATGCTGGGGATTTCGAATCTTCTGGACGAGAACCTCCCAGCCCTCCATCTGGCGTTCACCAGCCTTCAGGCCCAGTTTTCGAACAATCAAGTCGTCCAGACCATGTTCAATTAAACCTAACGGAACTTCGTAAATGGAAAATTCCGTATCCATCTCCTCGATGACTGCATTTTTCTCCACGTTACAGAACAAACCGATCTTCTCGGCGTTGTCTCGACCCAGTGGCCGTTCGCAACGAATGATGAGGACATCTGGCTGAATACCAATCTGGCGAAGTTGCTGCACACTGTGTTGAGTTGGTTTTGTTTTCAACTCGCGAGCCGCTTTGAGATAGGGCACCAAAGTCAGATGAATGAACAGACAGTTTTCACGGCCGATATCGAGGGGAATCTGACGAATCGCTTCCAGAAACGGCAAACCTTCGATATCGCCAACTGTCCCACCCAGTTCGGTAATCACCACATCCACATCGGGAGCAGCGAGTTTCAATACGGAATTCTTGATTTCGTCGGTGATATGGGGAACCACCTGTACGGTTCCGCCCAGATACTTTCCCTGCCTCTCTTTTTCGATCACTTTGAGATAAATGCGACCAGACGTGAAATTGGAATCTCTCGTCAGAGGGCTGTGCGTAAACCGTTCGTAATGCCCCAGATCAAGGTCGGTCTCGGCACCATCATCAAGAACATAAACCTCACCATGCTGGTAAGGGCTCATGGTGCCGGGATCCACGTTGATATAAGGATCGAGCTTCTGCATCCGGACTTTCAGCCCGCGACTTTCCAGAATCGTGCCAATCGACGCAGATGTAAGCCCCTTGCCCAACGAACTGACAACACCACCGGTCACAAAAATATGCTTGGACATCCGCAAAAAAATCCTTTGGCCTCGGGCAGATCAGTCGTTTTTGATGGCTCAGCATCCATCAGCAAGATCGAAGACAGGAGCGGTCTCCGCTGCTGGATTCGACTCATGCCAGATCACTCTGGCTGGCGAATCCAGATTTCAAACATTCCGCATCCGCTCCACGAATTGAGCATAATCCTCGGGCGTATCGATTCCAACTGAGGGATGATCAACATCAGCCACCTGAATGTGGACACCTGCTTCGAGAGCCCGTAATTGTTCCAGTTTTTCGAGCTTTTCCAGTGGTGATTGTGGCCACGTGGTCAGTTGCAGCAGAAAATCAGTGCGGAAGCCATAAATTCCCACATGCAGTCTCCAGGGCGAATTCCCCACCAGCATGGATTCATCGAAGCCATCTCGCGGACAGGGAATCACCGAGCGACTGAAATAGAGGGCTCGGCCTGTCGCATCGGTGACCACCTTGACACAGGACGTTGCTGCAATCGATTCCCAGCGTCTCAAGGGAGCAGCCAGGGTGGACATCTGCGCCTTGGGGACAGCCAGCAGACTTTCGATCACTTTCGAAATATGCCCTCGATCAATTTCGGGCTCATCTCCCTGGACGTTCACCACGATTTCAAATTGATCCGCACGACGACGGATAACTTCTGCCACGCGGTCTGTGCCGCTGGCGTGTTCCCCCGTCATTTCCACGTGTGCCCCAAAGGCCTGGGCGACCTGGAAAATTTCCGTGGAATCGGTCGCGATGATTAACTCATCAAAAAGTTCTGTTGCAGCGACACGTTCCCAGACGTGTTGCAACAAAGGCTTGCCAGTTTGATTGAGGAGCATTTTTCCCGGCAGACGGGTTGATGCCAGCCGAGCAGGAATGACACCACAGATTTTTTGAGGCATATTGTTTGAACTTTGATTTCCAACAGGAACAAGTCGTTAGAGTTTAAAGCAGTGATTCGCCAGCGATTTTCACCATCGTAAAATCTCTGATCTGCGGGCCATAAGACTTTATTTGAACCGAGGTGAAAACCTCAAATGTTTGCAACGTTTTGTGAGATGTGACTCGCTGGAGTTCAATCAACCTGCCAGCATTAAAACAGGCAACGTCTACGAACTCCCTCTCTTATAGTAAATCCACGCATCAACTTTAGCAAAACCATCAATAAACAGTGGCTTTTCAACGATCTGCGGTAGCGACTGTATTCACAAATTCCGACTGACGCTTTTCCTGCTGCAATAAATCAAAGAAATTCTCTCGATAATGGGTGGTCTTAAACTGTGATTCTTTGTTCCATCTGTTCATTCAATCTGTACACTTTCAATTGCTGACCGATTGATGCACGAAAAGCCCAGGGAAATTGAATTGGCAGTTAATTAGTCTCGGATGCGTGATCAGTCGCACACACACATTTTCAACCACCTGCACTCATGTTGCTGGAGAAGACCTCCCAGATCTTCATCGATCCATCTCGACAATTGGGAAATTTGAATCCCTTTCTTGAAATCAGTTTTACCTCTCTTATGAATGAGTTCCTCCGCCGAGCAGAAGATGATCTCATCGCTTTTTCCGGAATCTTTCATCATTCCGAAATTGCTGATCAGCAATCTTTACTCAAAGAAGTCGTCTCACAGTCACCCATCATTCTATGGGTGATCGACGAACATGGTGTTTTCCGGCTGAGCGAAGGGATGGGCTTAAGTGCTCTGGGACTGAAACCTGGTGAGACGATTGGCAAGTCGGTCTTCGAGATTTATGCCGACCAGCCTCAGGCGTTGATGGGTGTTCGCCGCAGCCTTTCGGGTATTGAATCTCGGGAAATCGTACGTGTGATCGATCGTTATTACGACAGTTGGCAACGGCCACTGTTCTCGCCTGAGGGAAAGGTTCGTGGCGTCCTGGGAGTAGCGACAGATGTCACTCAACGAATACTGGCCCAGCAGGAAACAGCCGAATTCGAACAGCGGTTTCGAGCAGCCTTCCATCATTCACCAGCAGCAATCACAGTCACTGATATTGAAACGGGGCGTTTCATTGATGCCAACGATGCTTACCTCAAAATGATCGGATTGAAGCGAGAAGAAACGATTGGCAAAACCACCCTTGAGCTTGGCCTTTGGAAAAACCCTTCAGAACGCGCTCCTCTTATTGAAAAAGTTCTCAAGGGTGAAACCATGGCCGCCTCCAGCCATGTATTGACGGATCGCCAAGGGAGAAATCTCTCTGTCCAATGGTCAGCCAGCGTGATTGTGCTCGATGGTCGAAAGTGTATGCTCTCTTGCATGCTCGATATGACAGCTCGAGCCAAAGCGACACAACGCGCGGAATTGACACGTCAACAACTGCGTACTCTTGGTCGACTGGCTCCTGTGGCCATTTTTCGAACGAATGCTCAAGGCGAAGTTCGGCAGGCCAATGGACGCTATCGCCACCTGGTTGGTGATAATGGCCAGTCCAATTCACTGGGCTGCTGGATTGATCGCATTCTTCCTGAGGATCTTCCAGAAGTCACTCGTGTCTGGAAGAATGCCGTCAAGCATGGTCAATCCTGCCTGCTCGAGTTTCGCATGGTTGATGCACAATCGCGTGAACGATGGATTCTTCTCAGCACCAAGCCGCTGTTTCATAGAAAATCCTTGCGATCTTTCGTCGGGACGTTGACAGACATCACGTCCCGCAAGCGGGCCGAAGCAGCGATGGAGCAGATGAATCATGCCCTGGAAACCCGTGTTGCCATTCGCACTCAAGAGTTAAGACAGGTTGTCGAAGAGTTGGAAGTGCGCCGTTCCCAATGGGAATCGCTGGTTCGAAATGCACCTGATATCATTTTGAGAATCCGGACTGACCGTACCATCGAGTTCGTCAATCGCACAGAGTTTGGCTGGCAACCCGAAGATCTGATTCATAAGGATTCGCTGTTTTTTGTCCATCCGGATGATCGCGACGAAGTGGAAAGGGTGCTTTATCTGGTGTTTACCGAGGGGACACCACAAACCGTCCAGTTACGCAGCCGGAAAAAAACTGGCGAAACATTGTGGTATGCAGTGCACATTGGCCCGGTCTACCGTGCGAACACGATCATTGCTGCCACTGCGGTTCTGCGCGACATTACTCAGCAGAAGTTTTATGAGGAAGAAGCGATTCGCAGACGCGACGAACTCGCTCATGCGTCCCGCCTTTCGACAATCGGTGAAATGGCAGCGATGGTGGCCCATGAACTCAATCAGCCACTGGCCGCGATTGCCAATTTTGTCCGCGGCGCTGTGCATCGCCTGCAGGAACCCAACTTCAAAGTTGATGAAATCATCGATGGTCTTGAAAAAGCCAATCGGCAGGCTCAAAGAGCCGGCGAAATGATCCATGGGATTCGCCGCTTCCTCCGCAAGCGGGATTCCTTGCAGATGCCCATTCATTTACCTCCCCTTGTGCACGAAGCCTGGGGCTTGGCAGAAATTGAAGCCTCCCGCTATCGCATTCAGTTGGAGACCGAGTTCGCTCCGGCACTACCGCTGATTATCGCAGACGATGTCCAGATCGTACAAGTGCTACTGAATCTCTTTCTCAACGGCATCGATGCTATGAAATCCATTCCACTGCCTGAGCGCAAACTGATCGTTCGCGGGCGAGTCGAGAATCGCCAGACCGTCGTTTGTGAAGTGGAAGATCGAGGAACTGGCTTCAGTCCCAAAATTTCCGAGACGATGTTCGATGCCTTTATCACAACGAAAGAGGAGGGGCTGGGGCTGGGACTCTCCGTCAGCAGAAGCATTGTCGAAGCTCATGGTGGGCGGCTGCGATCGTTCCCTAACCTCGAAAAACCGGGAGTCACTTTTCAAATGATTCTTCCTATTCCCGCAGATGATTAGCCACTCCCAAGCCGTTTGAAGAAATCAGCCATGAAGACTGTAAATTTCTGAGTGACCGAACCCTGTTGTACATTCTGTATCCTTAGTTGATGCACGATGTGAAAGAGATAGAAATCATGTATCAATTCACTTCCTTAGCTCAGGAACTGGCCACCATGACCACAGAACAGCCATTGCCACCGACGGTTTACGTGATCGACGATGACGCTGGATTTGCGGAATCTGCCAAGTTTCTGATTGAGTCGATCCATCGTCCGGTGGTGAACTTCTCTTCGGCGGATGAATTTCTAGCGCAGTTCAACCCCAGGCATACCGGTTGCATCATCTGTGATGTGCGCATGCCGGGCATGAGCGGACTCGAGCTTCAGGAAGTTCTGCGTGAACGCAATTGTCTGATGCCGATCATTATCATCTCCGCCTTTGGGGATGTTCCCATTGCCGTCCGGGCGATGAAAGCTGGTGCGATCCATGTTCTCAAGAAACCATTTGACGACAATGATTTTCTGGAACTCATTCAAAAGGCCCTGGCTGAAGATGCCAGACGACGCGAAGAATTCCGGACACAGCAGGTGGTGCTGGATCGATATGATCGCCTGACTGACCGGGAACGGGAAGTTTTCGAAGAAGTCATTGAAGGTCTGTCGAGCAAAGAAATTGGCCAGCGGCTTTCAGTGAGCTTCAAAACCGTCGAGGCCCATCGGGCGAAAATCATGAAGAAAATGGAAGCAGACAGTATTCCGCAACTGCTCCGCATGTGGTTCACCATTCAGCAATGCCGGCCGACGAAAACCATTCTCCCACCGCAGGGATAAACTCTACCCTGATGACGATGAAGCATTGCACTCCAGGTTTGGACGATCCTTTGAACGACTGACATCAATCATCGAATCCAGTTCAAGAGAATCTGTCTGAATGGGCCCACAAGTATGCATCTGCTGTTCGATCTCGATGGTACACTCACAGATCCATTCGAAGGGATTACAAACTGTATTCGCTATGCTTTGAAACAGCACGGTTTTGAAGCACCTGCTGCGCAAAATTTGAAGTGGTGCATCGGCCCACCACTTCGATCGAGCTTCCAGCAGTTAACCGGGAGTGACAACCCGGATCTGCTGGACAATTGCCTCAAGTCCTACCGTGAACGATTCACTGCATCAGGGCTTTATGAGAACCGGCTTGTCGATGGGATTGTCGAAGTTCTTGAGGGGCTCGATCGCCAGAAACACACGCTCTGGGTCGCCACTTCAAAACCGGCTGTCTATGCACGCCGGATTATCGCCCACTTCGGACTGGATCAGTATTTTCTCAATGTCTACGGGAGCGAACTCGATGGGACCCGCACCAACAAAGTCGAACTGCTGAATCATATCTTGCGGAAGGAACAGCTTTCGCCAGCCGACACCCTGATGATTGGTGATCGGGAACATGATATCTATGGTGCCAGAAGCAACCAGCTTGCCGCCATTGGCGTCCTGTGGGGATACGGCTCTCACGAAGAGCTGACTCAGGCCGGTGCTCACGCCGTTGTCGACACACCTGGCGAACTCAGTCTGCTGTTAAACAACTGGATCTTCCACCAGCCCGTTACGCCTTGAGAAGTAACCAAGAAAGTCATCAGGTGGAATTTTCGCAACGATTGGCCAGCTTCTCTCAATCTTATTGTCGGAAACAATTACTGACTCATATTTCACTTGGCAATCAAGAATCCACATCTGTACCCTGACCGCGTAGATTTGCTTTGAAGCGAATATCTAAAACATATTCAATGAAGTCCTGATTCTCGCAGATCAAGGGGTGTGCCAATGAATTTTCCCAGCATGATTGGTGGCGGCATTGTTGGTGGAGCCCTGGGCGCGACGATCTGGGCCGCGATCATCTATTTCACCAACTATGAAGTCGGCTATGTCGCCATTCTGGTGGGGATTCTCGTTGGCTACTGCGTCAAGCTGGGTGCAGGGACATGGCAAGGCTTTGTCCCAGGCGCGATCGCAGCAGTGCTCGCAATCGTCTCTGTGACGGGTGGTAAATATGCCGCCGCCACACTTCAAGCCAACGAAGTTGTCCAGAAAATGAATACTCAGGTGACTGATTACGATTTAAAGCTGGGAATGGCTGATCAACTCGTGACCGAAAAAACTGAAAAAAAGCAGCCCATCACATGGAGAAATGGAAAAACTTCCGAGACAGCAGAATCACTGGCGGACTACCCGGCCGATATTGTCGAGTCTGTGAACAAGTCCTGGGAGACTCTCACGGCTGAGCAGAAAGCGGCTCAACTTGCCGAACGTCAGAAAATGATTGACGAATTTCAAGTCGAAATAGGAAACGTGATTCGCCATCAAGCCTTCATGGCCAGCTTCAGTGCATATGATCTGCTGTTTTTTGGCCTCGCGACTTATGCAGCGTTTCAATTGGGCAGTAATGCCGCCCCGAAACCAGAAATCCCCACCAAATCTGAATCCACTGACCAGACGGCATGATTCTTAAACACAAGACGAATTTGCTCGTTCTGGCTTGGCGGATTGAGAAGTTGACTGCGACTTATGTCAAAATCTTTGTTCTCAAAAGTTTCGCCTGTAACAGCCTGCTGATCAACCGATTTCTGGTCTACATGGAAAATGCCCACCATCAACCTCTACGAGAATATCCAATCTGCTGCCGTGCGCATCGCCCCTTGGATTCACCGCACCCCAGTGCTGACAAGCCATACGTTGAATAAATTGTGTGAGGCTGAACTTTATTTCAAGTGTGAAAACCTCCAGCGCACTGGGTCATTTAAGGCTCGTGGAGCCCATAACGCCACCTTCCTGCTGGAGGATCATCTGGTAAAAAAAGGAGTCGTGACGCATTCCTCTGGCAATCATGCGGCGGCACTGGCGTTGGCGGGAAAAAATCGAGGAGTACCGGCCTTTATCGTGATGCCAAGTAACGCACCGAAGGCAAAAATCGAATCGACCAGAAGACTCGGCGGTAACGTGATCCTCTGTGAACCAACAGCAGCCGCACGTCAGATGGCAGCCGAAAAACTGGTTCAAGAAACGGGTGGAACGCTGATCCATCCCTTTGACGACCTGCGCATTGTCGCAGGGCAGGGGACATGTGCCTTGGAACTGCTCGACGAAGCCCCCCACCTGGATGCCATCGTGGCACCGGTTGGTGGTGGAGGACTGCTCAGCGGAACGGCCATTGTTGCTCATCATCACAGCCAGGCGACTGACCACCAATGTTTGACTTTAGGAGCTGAGCCCACCGGTGCCGATGATGCGGCTCGATCATTAGCGACTGGCGTTCGGCAGCCTATGAACTCACCTCAAACGATTGCTGATGGTTTGCGGACAGCTCTAGGTGAGAACACATTCCCCATTATTCAACAGCATGTCGCTGCCATCGGCACGGTTTCCGATGAAGAGATTCTCAAAGCCACCAGGCTGCTCTGGGAAGTGATGAAGATTGTGGTTGAGCCATCAGGAGCCGTCCCTTTCGCAGCGATCTTGCACAATCGACTCCCACTGCGTGGGAAAAAGGTGGGGCTCATTCTCAGTGGGGGAAATCTCGATCTTGATCGCTTGCCCTGGTCTTGATGACCGCCAAAGAGTTCGTCAAGAAAGCCACTTAGAAGCCCTTGAGGCACAAAAGACCGCAGCGACCATACTTGCCACTGCGGTCTCTTGAAATTCAGACTGTTCCGTCGAGGCAGCTTCTACTTCTTGAATCTCGCATCTCGAGGATTGTTTCGAGAAATCGAGTACGCCAGCAGATCCAGTAGCTCCTCCTCATTGAGAGTGCTCAGCAATCCCTTAGGCATCAGCGATTCCTGTGCTGGGGCAATTGACTCAATATCTTTCCTCTGCAGTTCGACAAACTTGGTCGCATCTTCGGGGTCCGTGACCAGCAGTATCGAATTGGCGGACTCTTGAACAATCCGCCCGACCAGTGAGCGACCGTCGGCTGTCTCCACCACACTCGCTTTGTATTGATCCGAAACAACCTTGCTGGGTTCGATGATCGCCTCGACAAGATCCTTGAGCTGGAATCGGCCGGCGACCTGTGTCATATCGGGCCCGGTGGCACCACCGTCTTCACCAAAGCGATGGCAGACAATACATCGAGCAGCTGCAAAAGTGCGTTTGCCTTTTTCGAAGTTTCGTCCTCGATCGAGTCGGCCACTCGTCACCAGAGCCATCACCTCGTCCTGTGTCCAGGCTTTACCAGGGCCCATCGGCTTTGGCAGCGGGGGCGGCGTGTAAGGCTTACGAGCACCGAGAACTTCCAGTGCCAGTTTTTCGTTCTCCGAAAGCCCCGTGAGGCTCTCGTTCTCCATGTTGATCAGAAACTTGCGGAAACTGTTGCCACCGGCCCATTCACGAGCCCGCTGGAACCAGCCGTGATATCCCTTGCGATCTTCAATGGTCCAGGCATCCCGATCATGAACGGTTCGCAGAGCATAGGCGTAATGAATCTGCAACAGGTCACCACCTCCTTCGAGGGATGCCCGCACGGCACTTCCATAGCCGGCATTGCGGGTGATCAACTCTTTGAGAGCAGATTCGTCTGGTGCCAGATTCGTGGGACGTCCCTTTGAGCTCGATTGCTCAGAAAGTAGGTTCACCAACCGGGAAACAATTCCCGGGGCTCTGACAGCGACCAGCATCGAGGAGAGTTGCCTGTCGAGGTCGAACTCGCCACTGGGAAACTGGGGATTCCATCGGGCCGCGAAACTCTTCTTAAATTCGGCTGAGGGCTCTCCCAGTCGAATCATCGCCAATTCGTAGGCTCTAAGCAGCCAGACCTTCTGGGTGGCTGAAAGCTTCTCAATATCAATCTGGTCGAGAGCTTTCAGGATCGCTGGCTGATCGGAAGGATCTGTCTGATGGGCCAACGCGATGGCCCCTTCGATCAGGGCAAGTGGTGACTTGGAGGCAAGAGCCTTGTCTTTCCATAGAGCGACAGGTTGATGCTCAAGTGCCACCCTGGCTGCATAGCGAATGTACCGGTCTTCATGTCCCAGATTTGCCAAGGCTTGGGGAATCGCTTGATCTGGATTGGCCGCAGACGTATGGAAACTTTCGAGTTCACGCCTTAAAGAACGCAGCGCGGCCCCCTCTTCGGACTTCGCAATAACGGGCTGTGTGGATTCGTTCCCTGTATAACGC
>JAIXUU010000269.1 GCA_027483405.1 Planctomyces sp.
CTCTCGATCAGGTGGCTTTAGCCTGCGGATTCTGGGATGGCACGCATCTGACTCGCTCATTTTTTGAGCATGTCGGCATTACTCCCCAGCAGTTCCGCGAGAACTCGTGATCGCCTTGGTCCTGCCAGAAGTTTCACAACATCGAAATTTTCTTGCCTCCAGAAAGTTCTCGCACCCGGAGATTTTTTCGGCTTCAAGAGTCAAGCCGCGATTCCAGTGAAATGCATAGTGCTGCTCCGAGCAAGCATGCTGGAATGACTCTCAACAGTCCATCCATTTCTGGATCGCTAACTTCAATTTCTCTTCGACCCGCTCCTTCAGTGCGACAAAGTAGTGGGCATCTTCCGTCAGGCCTGCTGTGCTGGCAAACCGAATCAGCGGATCGAGCAGCCACAGCTCAGTGGGCGACAGCTCCGGCTTTAATGTTCCTGCTTCCAGTTGCGACTGGATCCACTTCAAACTCGAAGGAACATGTTCTCGGGGCCCTTGAGCGATCTTTAAGGCGGCTTCGTAGATCTCTTCAAAAGACTCGTCTGGCCTGTAGGCCCGTAGTGCTCTGCCCACAGCCACCACGTGCCGGGCCAGTTCGCGAACTTCCGGCCACTCCTGTTCGGGATAGATCTCTCGAATCTTCAGCAAATGGAAAGTTCCATCCGCATCGATTGCCTTGATCTGCCCCAGCAGATTCCCCCACAGATTCACCAGAGCTTTATCGAACTCCGCCCGGACAGCAGGTGCGGATTCCGCAACTTCAAACCAGCCTCCCAGATTCGTCAGCACTTCGGCACACCAGCGGCGATGTGCCAGATCTCCGCCAGCCAGAATTGTGCGGCCAGCCGGTCCGCAATGATAAACCGCCTCGGCACCTGTTCCTTCCCGATGTCCCGTCTGCATGGTCACACCGCGCAGCAGCTTGCCCACGATCTGGCCCATGGCACCACTCCACAGATCGGGCAAACGACCGTAGAGCATCGACTCTTCCAGCAGCTCGACGAGAAACCGCCGCACACGCTCGTGGTAAATCCCGTTGCTGCACAACACCAGAATGGGCAGGCGGCTCACGGCCACATCCAATCGCGATGTTTCCGCCAGTCGCTCAAGAAGTTGTACATACTCCTGCATCACCACCAGCAGTTGATCGGTCTGTGTGCAGACCAAAAGGATTTCAGGAATCCACTGCTGGTCCACACACTTTTGCAGTTCGGGCCGACAGATCTCATCGACCGTCAACGGATAGGTCGTACCATCCGCAGCGAATGTGAGAATCCCTCCGGCTCCCCACGATGCACTTCGCGTCGCTCCCTTTCTCTGGATGAACTGCACGCTTCCATCCAGCCGGCAAAGCCCGCGTGTGAGATGATAAAAGTAAGCCGCTCCCAAAGCACCCACAGGGAGAATGCCAATGTTCGCCCGGCTCGAGCCCGTCATGACAGCTCCTGCATTTGAGCGAGGGCATCGCGTGTGGCAGCAGGATAGGCCGTCTTGAGAATCAGCATCGCTGGTCGGCCACGCTCGGCTGTCGAAGCATAGGCGTATTCGATATTGATATCGGCCGCCGCGAGGGCTTCACCCACCGTCGCCAGATTGCCGACGCCGTCAGTCATTTCGAGAACGACGACTTCCGCTTCCACCACGGGGAGGCCCGCACCCGTCAGCGCTTCTCTCGTCGCGGTCGGGTTGTCGGTCACGAGCCGCACCATCCCCTGCTCGACGTTATCAATCACACTGAAGGCTCGAATGTGAATATTCCTGCCAGCCAGTAACCGGCCCACCTGTCCCAGTCTTCCGGGCTGATTTTCAATGGCAATACTAAGTTGCCTTTGGATATCGACCTGCATGATTACGCACCTTCGCCAGCATAGGCCTGGCCCATCATGATTCGCGTGACATCGTTCAGTTTGCTGCTTGATCCTACTCACTCTTGCCGCTGATCAACAGCCACTCACCGTTACCACTTGTCAACATAACTGTGGACTTATCATCTGGCGAACTGACCTTTTTCACAGTATTGTCCTGGCAGTATTGTCGATGCAGATCCTTCATCGAGATCATCCCACAGGTTCACCTGTTCCCCGCTTCGTGATGATTTGCAAAGCAGTCATCCCTCCGCATTTACGCTCAACACTTGCCCACCCGGAAATACTGATGAGAACTCTCACGCTCGCTATCCGCACGTCGGCTATTTGCATATTGGCCATTTGCCTCGCGATCCTGGACTTGAGCCCTGAGCTTGAGGCCAGCGATCCTCCCCGACCTTCCACGGCTACAGCAAATGCCGACTGGCTGCTGAATCCGGCTCCCTATCGCAGCCAGATCCAGACAGTTCCGCCAGTCGATCCCCTTCAAACCGAGGCCCATCCACCCACCGAAATTCGCCTTTCCAACGGACTGGCCGAACGTGTCTGGCAGATCTCACCTCAAGTGGCCACCACCAGCCTGAAGCTCCTATCCACGGGCGAAGAGTATGTGCGGGCTGTGGGGCCGGAAGCTCGCCTCACCATCGATGGCCAGAGTTATCCCATTGGCGGATTAACGGGCCAGCCCGTCAAAAATTACCTCAAACGAGAATGGCTGTCCCAACTGAAACCATTCCCAGCCAGCTACACCTTCGTCGCTTATCAGACAGGCCCGATCGAGGAGCGATTTCCCTGGAAGAAGCGGCCCGAATGGATGCCCCGCGACCTCCCCTGGCCTCCTCCGGGTCAACACCTCACACTGCAATTCGCACCACCAGCCATTCCACCACAGATCGAAACTGGCAAAGTCCTCTTTCAAGAACGTTTTGGAGAAAGCTCTCCCGCTTCCAAAATCGATGCCGGTTGGAAACCGACGGTCAGTACCAAACATCCGCGCACGTCGTATTACAATGAAGGCAAAGCCGGCGAGCTGATGGCTCTGCCCGATACCTGCGTTTATCTCGAACGCGCATGGCCCACGGAAGCTGCCAGTGTTGAACTGACCATCGACTGCGGCGACGACAGCCAAGCCAACTCCTGGGGCCCCGGCCTCGCCTGGAAGTTCCCGGAAGGCACCATCAGCCTTGTTGCCAGACCACACAGCCAGCAGTTTGAATTCTATGGTCTCCAGGGGGGCGAGCAGTTGCTGGGTCAGTTCGATCGCACTCAGGCGATCACCTTACGACTCTCTCTCCAGCAAAATGAGGTCGTCTGCGAAGCGGCTCAAAAGGGGGCAGCCTTTCAATCACTGGCTCGCATCCCTGTCTCATCTCACCCACAGACTCTGCGAATTGGAAAGATCGGCAAACATGGCGACGGTAAAGACTATCCGACGGCCAGCGGCGAACCATATCGCAGCCACTTGCACGAAGTGATTCTCCGCGCAAAACCCACTTCGTTAGCGAAACCAGCTCTTGCCGATCTTCCCCAGGTGGAGATGCATTACGAGATCTACGACGGACTGCCTCTTTTTTCCAAGTGGATGGTGGTCAACAACACGACCTCACGCCCGGTGGTGATCGATCAATTTGTTTCCGAAGAGTTGCGTCTGGTCGAAGTCGAATCGAGTGTCGAAGATGCCACACTCACCGAGCGCTACAATCTGCATGTCGAAAGTGAATATGCCTTCCATGCCATGGATGCCGCCCATGCCTGCGAAGCGGGTGTCCGCATTCAAACCGATCCCGACTATCCAACGCAGGTAAACTATCGCAAACAGACGCGCTGCCTGCTCGAAGCCTCTCCTCTTCTAGGCCCAGGGATTCACTTACCACCCGGCCAACGATTCACCACTTACCGCGTTTATGAATTGCTGCTCGATTCAACCGATCGCGAACGACGCGGCCTGGCTCAACGCCGGATGTATCGCACCCTCGCACCTTGGGTCACCGAAAACCCACTCATGTTCCACAAAGTTCAAAGCGATCCGATATCAATTCGCGAAGCCATCACCCAATGTGCCGATACAGGCTTCGAGATGATCATCATGTCGTTTGGCTCCGGAGTGAACCTCGAAAACTCGAATGCCGCCTACCGCCAGAAGTATCGCCAACTCGCCGATGAAGCCCGCCAGAAAGGCATTGCTTTAGGTGGCTATACACTCACCGGTTCGCGCAGTGCCGGAACACCCGCCGATAACACTCAAGGTGCCCCGGCTGCTTTCGGAGTCATGCCTTGCCTGGGCTCGGCCTGGGGACGCGATTATCTCCAGCGGGTCAAAGATTTTCTCTTTGATGCCGGCCTGAGTGTCCTCGAAAACGACGGGCCTTACCCGGGCGATCTCTGTCATGCCACCTCACACCCGCATCATCATGGCTTGGCTGATTCGCAATGGGTGCAGTGGGAAGCACAGTCAGATCTGTACCGCTGGTGCAGAAAACAAGGCATCTATGTCAATCAGCCCGACTGGTACTTCCTGAATGGCGGCAACAAAACGGGCATGGGTTACCGTGAAACCAACTGGTCGCTTCCCCGAGCCGAGCAGGAGATCATTGAACGTCAAAACATTTACGATGGCACGTGGACGAAAACGCAGTCGATGGGCTGGATGTTCGTACCACTCAGCCAGTATCACGGCGGTGGTGCAGCGGCCACCATTGAACCGCTGGCTCAACATCTCGACCATTACGAAGCCAGACTCGCCAATCTCATCGGCTCAGGAACACAAGCCTGCTATCGCGGCCCCAGACTTTACGATACTCAGGCCACACGTGAAGTCGTCTGCAAATGGACAAACTTCTTCAAAGCCCATCGTGAGGTGCTCGGCGGTGATCTCATTCATCTCCGGCGAGCCAATGGCCGCGACTGGGATGGCTGGATGACGGTGAATCCGGCAGGTCGTGAACGTGGCCTGGCCTTTTTCTACAACCCGCTCGAAACAGAAGTTCGCCAGACCATACAGCTCCCCGTCTACTACACCGGGCTCACAGCGAAGGCCCGTGTCACGATGGAACAAGGCTCGTCACAGGTCATGCCCATCAGCACTGAACATCAGCTTGCATTTGAACTGGCAATTCCCCCACGCAGCAGAACCTGGGTGCTGCTCGAAAAGGCTGTTGAATAAGCGAGGTCTAAACATGCAGGTGCAACCTCTGCTGACCATAGGTTTCTCCCTGCCAGTACCAGTGAGCCAGATGTCGCAACTTGCCCGGTTCTTCGGGCAATTCAATGAACAGAAACGGATCAGCTGTAATGATCACGGCTGGGGTTGTGAGCAATGGCAGAAGTTTCGCCAGAAACATGACTGGCATCACCAGTCCACCCGGTGCCAAACCTGTAAGAAAGGTCGGCGTATAAGCTTTCGCAAAATTTTCGAGTGTCAGAAGTGCTTCGGCCCCGGTTTCCATCGATTGCCCCAGTCGGGTGGTATGCTGAGGAATCTTCGTGAACGCACAGCCATAGCGGCACTGCTCGATTTCGGCTTTGGCCATCGCCCGCAAACGTTGCCGAGCATCTCGCCGGGCGATCTGCCACGACTTTTTGATCCCCTTCAGCATGTTTTCGACGATGGTGGCAATCGCCTGGACAGCGGCCCACGACATCAGTGGAATTGCGAGCACACCCGCCACCAGCTTGAACAGCCAGCCGTACCTTAGAGCCTGCTTCTGAGCCGACTGGATCCGCTTCTGTGCTTCGAGTTGAACTTCTTCAGCCGTGACAGGTACGGGAAGCCC
>JAIXUU010000063.1 GCA_027483405.1 Planctomyces sp.
AGCTGGTGTGGAAGAGAAGTTTGCGGGGAGCCGGGCACTGGCCGAGTTCCTTGCGACCAGTCCGGAAACGCGAGCCGCTTTCACACAGCAGCTCTTCCAGAATCTCGTGAAGCAGGCGTGGCCCGCCTACAGCAAAGATCTCCTGGCACAACTGGATCAGAAGTTTGCGGCATCGAACCTGAATATCCGCGAACTGGCCGTGGCCATTGCTGCCGCGACAGCCCGCGTTCCAGAGACTGCCGAAACGGCTGCGAAGTGAACACTGCATGATGCGTGAGTTGGCAGAAGTGTCAGCACCTTCCCATCAAAAACCGACTTGTCCGTGAAATGTGTGCGGGCTCAATAATGCTGTGAGAGTTCGGCGAGTTGCCATACGCATGCCGCGGCTGCTTGTTGTCGTGGCTCTGCACGACAGCCCGGGGCAGGCGAATTGGGCACAAGTTGGATGGGCCACCCGGCTACCTCGCACTGGCAGATCAATCCAATAATGAACCGGCAAAGACGGGGTTGCCATGATGGCGGAAGTTGGCGATTCTTTCCGGATGCGGGCGGTTTCGCATGACAAGGATGGTTGAATGCTCTGATGGGAAGCGGTCGATATGCGCCAGGATCTGAATACATCAATCGTACCACAGACGGCCTCACCACAGACCGGCTCACAGCAACAGGAATTACGACTCGAAATCGATCGCAGAGAAGCACTTACAGCTTGCCTCACGCTGGCTGCCGGGGCTTGCCTGGGGCATGGGCCGACACCGCTTCATGCTGAGGAAGATGCGGTCTACACGCTGGAAGAGCCGGCTGATGACTTCCGCGTGTTCGGGATTGGTGCACGTATCGAAGTGATTGGCCAGGTGCAGACACAAGACGAGAAAGCTCAGGCCAAATCGCTGCCACTTAAACTCAATGCCGGAATTTCTTTTCGTGAACGCCGTCTGCTGGGCCCGGGCCGAGATGCGGAAGCATTGCGTTCCATTCGCGAATACGAACAGACAACAGCCGATATCGTTGTCGCTGGCGAAGCCTCCCGAAGGCAACTCGCTGAGACACTCCGGCTGATTGTCGCCCAGGGCCGCCTGGAAGGCATCGAGCTCTACAGCCTGGGCGGCCCGATGACGACCGACGAAATGGAACTGCTCCAGACCCCTGGCGACACGCTCTCACTGATTGCACTTCTGCCAGGAAAAGCTGTCAAACCGGGAGAGACCTGGACTCCGGATTACTGGGTCTTGCCCATGTTCGTGGCTGTTGAGGCTGTGGTCGATCAGAAGCTGACCTGCACATTCGTGGGAGTCACGGGGAACATGGCTCGAATTTCCTTCGAAGGCGAGCTGAATGGTGCCATTGAAGGAGCGACGACAAAAGTCACAATCTCCGGAAATCTGGATTACGACCTCACTTCAAAATCGATCGCTGAAGTCGAACTTTCCCAAGTGGAAAAACGCTCGATCGGTGCAATCAGCCCCGGGCTCGATATTACGGCTCGATTGCGGCTGCGTCGCCGACCAGCGCAGATTCCCGGCCGTGTGGGCGAAACCAAATTTGTCGATGAAGCCACTGTCCTGCCCACCACTCGACAAATGCGCGTGCGGTTCGATGCTCCGTGGGGTCTGACCATCCTGCATGGTCGCTTGTGGCACCTGTATCATGAAACACCGCAGGTGGCGATCTTCCGTAAGATGAAGGATGGGCAACTGATTGCCCAGTGCAATATCTCACCACTTCCCAATGCCCAGCCGGGAAGTCACCTTCCCGAAGCCGAGTTCGAATCTGACATTCGCACCGCTCTGGGTGAGCGATTCCGGACGATGCCCAAGAAAGAGGTCATACCGGCAGCCAACGGTCGATTCGTTTACCGCGTGGTAGCCCAGGGGATTCAAAAAGAGCAGGCTCTGACGTGGATCTACTTCCTCGTGGCCGAGCGTACGGGCCGCCAGACTTCGCTTCTGTTCTCGCTCGATTCTTCGCTTCTGGAGAAGTTCGGCAAGGAAGACCTGGAGTTCGTCGAAGGTCTGAGCTTTGGTGTCCCTGCGGCAGGCTCTGGTGCGCCGACACTTGCTGTTCCATGAGCCATCTGAAGAATTGAAATGCTGCGATGAAAGCTGAGTTCATAAGCAGGGTATTGGTCGTCAAGTACCCTGCTTTGAGCGAAACGACTACGCGAGTTCTTCGATCTCGGTGATCTCGTAATTGATGGTGCCGCGAGGAACCTGAATCGAGACTTTGTCGTTGACCTTCTTGCCCAACAGAGCACTTGCCAGAGGGCTGGTGGTGAGAATCTTCATGACATCACTCATGTAGTCTTCTTCACCCGGCCCCACGAACTCGTACTTTTCAATATCGCCGTCGTCGGTGTTCTTGACGGTGACACGTGTTCCGAATGCGACCACCCCTTTGGGAAGGGTGGATTTGTCGACGATGTAGCAGCTCGCCAGCTTCGACTTGAGAGAGTTAATACGTGCCTGCAAACGCCCCTGCTCTTCACGCTGGCCGTGATATTCGGCGTTTTCTTTCAGATCCCCCTCAGCGCGCGCCTCGGCAATCGCCTCAGCGATTTTGGGCATGTCGTCGTGCTCAAGCTTGCGGATTTCTTCCTTGAGCTTGTCGTAACCCTCGCGAGAGATTGGTTGCAGTTCCATCACAGACTCCACCATGCCTGCAGATCCACAGGCAAATAAGCTTCATATCATGAAAAATGCATGGCCACTCGATCGAGTTACCATGCTGAAAGACCGGCGTTGGAAACGAAAAAGGCAGGGCTGTCGTTCAACAGCCCGCCTTCCTTAAGATAAGCGTAACAAAAAGCCTGCCCAGTTTCCACCGCCGGACCTGCCTTGGCAGATTCGCGAAGCATAACCTCTTGTGCAAAATACAGTTACGACGCAATCGTCTTCCAGGTTCGCTCTTTAGCACTGGAGATCACCGCATCACAGACCTTCTGTGTTTCCAAAGCTTCGCGGAATGTTGGCGAGCAAGGCTTACCTTCTTCAAGGGCCTTCAGGAAATCGGCCACCTGATGAATAAATGTGTGTTCGTAGCCAATCTGCAGACCAGGAACCCACCAGTTCTTCATGTAAGGCTGATCGCCGTCGGAAACGTGCACCGAACGCCACCCACGGACAATCCCTTCGTCGCCATGATCGAACCACTGCAAACGGTGGAGATCATGCAGATCCCACTTGAGGGAGGCGTGCTCGCCATTCACTTCCAGTGTATAGAGAGCCTTATGGCCGCGGGCGTACCGGGTCGATTCAAATAACCCTAACGATCCATTCTTGAAGTGACAGAAGAACGTACAAGCATCGTCGATGTTGACTTTCTCGATCTGCCCGGTGAGTGTGTGCTTACGTTCCTTGATGAATGTCTCGGTCATCGCACTGACATCGGTGATCGATCCATTCAGCCAGAGTGCTGTATCAATACAGTGGGCCAGCAGGTCGCCAGTCACACCCGAACCAGCGGCGGCGGCATCGAGCCTCCAGAGAGCAGCCCCGCCCTGTGGCAGATCTGCGGAAATCGTCCAATCCTGCAGGAAGTTCGCCCGGTAATGGAAAATGCGGCCCAGCTTACCAGAGTCAATCAGTTGTTTGGCCAATGTCACGGCGGGTGCCCGGCGGTAGTTGTACCAGACGGTGTTAGGGACGCCGGCACGTTCAATGGCGGCCACCATCTCTTCGCCTTCGGCGGTGTTCATCGAGAGTGGTTTTTCGCAGAGGACCATTTTGCCATTGGCTGCCGCCGCCAGGGCAATTTCCTTGTGCAGGTTATTGGGAGTGCAGATATCAATCGCGTCGATATCTTTGCGTTCAACAACCTTTCGCCAGTCGGTTTCGACCGATTCGTAACCCCACTGATCGGCGAATGACCGCACCTTGTCGGCATCGCGGGCACAGACCGCCTTCAGCACGGGCTTGTACTTCAATGGAAAAAAGTGATTAACCTGGGAGTACGCGTTGGAGTGAGTCCGGCCCATAAAGCCGTAGCCAATCATGCCAATATTCAGATTCTTCATGATGACGTTCATTGGAGAAATGAATGGAATGCGGGCGACCACCATCTGGCCAAACCTCGTTCAGCAGGCGATAATAACCAAGGTTTGATGCGTTCGCTGCGCCACTGCCATCTTTATTGAGAATTTGAAGGTGATTTTGATTTAGTCTGCCACTTACCCAAAACTTCGCAATTGAACTCAAAAATCAAACTGTCCGTAATTCTCCCGCACTGAATTCGCATCATGTATTCCACGTGGGATGAAAGCTCTCCTCATGACCACCGAATCGCGATGGATCTGGCCCTTTGAACTCACTGAAAAACTCGGCGAAGGGGGCATGGGTGTCGTTTACCGGGCGAGATATGTCGGTAATGATCGCGAAGTGGCACTGAAACTATTGCCGGATGATGTCGCTCAGAATGCGACCATTCTTGCCCGATTCGAGCGGGAAATGGAGGTTCTCAAACAGTTACGCCACCCGAACGTGGTGCACTGCTTTGGTGGTGTCTGCAAAACGAAGCAGCGTTTTTACGCGATGGAACTTGTCGAAGGCGGCACACTGGCTGATGAACTTCGCAAGAAAGGGCGATATTCATGGGACAAAGTGATCGAAATGGGCATGCAGATGTGTGCCGGGCTGGGCTACGCTCATGAGCAAGGCGTTATCCACCGCGACGTCAAACCAGGAAACTTCCTCATTGGGAAAAACGGTCAACTGAAGCTGGCCGATTTTGGCCTGGCAACGATTACCTCGGGGCAGAAGATCACGAAAGCCGGCAAAACGGTCGGTACCTTTTACTATATGGCCCCTGAGCAGATTCGTGGCAAACCTCCCGTCTCTGCCCGCACAGATCTCTATGCCCTCGGCTGTGTTCTGTTCGAATTGCTGACGGGCAATCCCCCGTATATGGGAAATCACCCGGCGGAAACTTTGCAGAAACATGTCGACGCACCGATCCCGCATGTGGCCACACGCATGCTCGACTGCCCCGCTGCACTCGATGCGCTGATTGTCGATCTATTGGCAAAAAATCCCGAGGCGCGCCCCGCCTCGGCTGCCATCGTCGCCAAGCGTCTGGAAGCCATTGCGCTCCCTTCACGCGGGACGGCTGCTGATGTTGACCATCAGGCTGTGACACCTTCGTCGGAAAACTTTTTCCTGAAGGCGGCTCTTGGAAGTCTACCAGTAGCGACTGTTGGGCCCGCGATTCAATCGACCGTCCGCATGGATTCTGATGAAGAGATTGCTACAGCACCTGCAGGAACCTTAAGAACACAACAATCGCTGATCATCGGCGTCGTTATCCTGACGATACTGCTGATTGAAGCCTGTTTTGCCTACCGCACGGCGAGTTTTCGCCTGGAGAAAATCGAGGCGCTATGGCGAGAAAAGCTTACTGGAACAGACTCGGGTGAACGACAACAAGCTGTCGCCGCTCTGCTTTCGTTCGATCAACTCAGCCAGAAAACAGCGACAGCCGCTGGTCAACTCCTTGACCGCCCGGAACCAGAAGCCCGTAAAGCGGGTCTGAAGCTTTTGGGGAAACCCTGGCCACAATCCTCACGCTTTTCTGAGATCGCCCTGCGACTTCAAAAAGCCGATCCCGAACAGGATGTCCGCTATCAGGCCAGTGAGTTCGCCAATGCCATCAAGAACGAACCCGAGCAACGATCATCAGGCTTCTGGACGCGATTGATCCTCTGGCTCGCAATGATTGCGGGAATAGCGATTTATTTGAATCGAGAGTCTTTACTCAAACACAAAATGTAAATAACCAGTCGATCATTGTAAATCCTGACTATTCTCATCAACTCCCGTTTCAAAACTCTCTCGATTCTTCAGATAAAGTGCTGATCACCGAGAATCACGATTCCCAGGACGATAAAGGCCACAATTCGATAGAACGAATCCAGCTCGGCCAGGTCGATCATAAAGACCTTGATGGCTACGACTCCAAAGAGCCCGAGAGCCACATAACGCCACTCTTTCGCATGACGCGTAATACCATATAGCAACATTCCCAGAGCAAAGACCGACCAGAGCATCGAGACCGCGCCATCTCGCAATCCCGGGCTGAACACGCGGCACAGTTCGTAGATTTCTGCTGTCAACCAGCCAAACAGTAACAGCAGTGCGGTGATCGAGTACAACCGCTGCAGCATCAGACGATCTTCGCCTCGCTTCCCTGCAATCACAGCACTCGCCATCAGTGTTAATAACACCATTGCGACGTTGATCAGGCGATAAACCGCATTAACCCAGATTTGAATTTTTGAAACTTCGATCTCTGAGTCCAGCGATGCGTAGGGCAATGTGTATTGAATGCCGATCTCACTCATCGGATTCAAATCAAAAAAGACCAGCTTTCCTAAAAGCCCAATCATCATCATGAGGCTTAAGGCGAGCTGAATGGGCGATTGCCGTCGAGTTGAAGCGACCAGCAGCCCCAGGGCATAGCCCGCCCAGATCGCCGTGATGGCCAGATATCTCAGACGTTCATCAAAGTAGCCCAATGTTCTGACACATTCGGCATTGAGATAAATAAACAGCAAGACATAGCTGCCTACATTCAGAAAACCTGCTAACTGCTGTGCAAACGATAGTGGAGCCAGGTCGTTCGCCTGACGAAGCTGACGGGATTCACTCTCGATACCGACTGAATCCAGCGGTTGACGCTGGAAGTAACCCACAATCCAGAGACCCGCGACAGGAATCCCGAACTGAACCAGACGTTCCAGGAACTGGAGAATCACGAGTTTCACCGGCACTGTTGACGCCAGGTTCGATGAAAATCCAAGAGGAAAATCAAAGCCGACCAGCCGGATCATCACCAGCAGGCAGACCAGCGAACCAGACAATCGCAGGAGTTCACTGCCAACCTTCTTCCCCATCCAGGCCAGAGTGATAGCGACGGCTGCCCAGACAACAGTAATCCACTTCTCGGACACTGCCAGCGGAATCGCAATGACTAGAAAAATTAACGATAGAGCGGTAAACGCAATCGACAGAGGACGATCCACCAGTTGACGCTGCAAGAGAGCAAAGGCATGCAGCGTGTAAAAGATAGACAAACCTATGGATATGACAGCCATCATCCGCTGGCCATAAACAGGTTCAATCAACTGGTAGACCTGAGTAAAGAACACAGCCACATTGATGAGCAGCAGCAGGATATCCAGGGCATTGGAACGCTTTTTCCAGACAATCTGATACATGAATGTCATACAGGAGAAAAGCGCGAACATGCCTGCCAGCAGCCAGGCGGCCTGTACGATCTTTTCCGGCTGATCGACCGGCAGCGAGAGAATCACAATGCCGTAAGTCCCCAGGATATTGATCGTATGGATCAGCGGCCAGTAGACTTGGAGCGACATCAGAAAGATGCCTGCTCCTAAAATCAGCAGGTAAATATAGAGCGAAATCACATTTCCATTTCCACTGATTAAAAATGGCGTCGCGTAGCCACCCAGCGTACCAATCACAGCGATGAGCTGTGAACGGAACCCGACTGCCAGAACGCCACTCGTGATGGTCATCGCGATCATCAATCCGAAGCCCGTGGGCTCGTCGATAAGTTTGAGAAGGAACATGGCAGCATAGATACAGAAGTAAAGAGTGGTAACACCGCCCCCCATGAGGGCATGCCCCAGCAGGCGGAACTTCCCGGGGAGTAACCAGATCCCGCCACCAACCAGCCCCACACCTGTGACAACCGCCATCATCAGCCGTGCGAAAGGAGAAATGAGGCCTTTCTCAATCGAATACTGCAGGAAGAACCCCACTCCCAGGATCAACACGAGAATGCCAATGCGCATCAACCATTGGCTGGCGATGGCATATTCAAGCGACACGCCTTTCGGGATCTGATCTTCACCAATAAAGATCCAGTTGCGAATTTTCTTCAGGACGTCA
>JAIXUU010000219.1 GCA_027483405.1 Planctomyces sp.
AGGTTCCATTTGAACCCAAAGCCCAGCCCACCGTCATAAGTGGGTTTACAAACGCCAGCCCAAGCGGTGGATTCTTCGGCCACCATCATGATCCCATCGGCCTCGCCATAGCACATCTCATTCAAGCGGCGCATGAATTGGACGGCTTCAAGATTGATATTGCCGCCATAGATATTGGGGATCCATTCCCCATCTGCGCGGGAATAATCGAGATAGAGCATGGAGCTGACAGCATCGACGCGCAGGCCATCAATCTTGAAGCGGTCGAGCCAAAATAGGGCTGAAGATACCAGAAAGTTGACGACTTCGGGCTTGGTGAAGTCGTAAATATTGGTCTTCCAATCGGGGTGGAAGCCAAGCCGGGGGTCTGCATGTTCATAAAGAGCCGTGCCGTCAAACCGGTTTAAGCCATGGCCATCAATTGGGAAGTGGGCAGGCACGAAATCACACAAGACACCAATTTCAGCTTCATGCAGACGGGCCACCAAGGCGCGAAATTCATCAGGCGTGCCATAGCGGCTGGTGGTGGCGAACAGGCCAACCGGTTGATAGCCCCAAGAGCCGTCAAATGGATATTCCGTCAAAGGCATGAATTGCACATGGGTAAAGCCCATGTCGCGCACATAGGGGATCAGCCAGTCACCAAGCTCGGCATAGGTCAGAGGGCGGTTACCCTCTTCGGGCTTGCGGCGGAAAGAGCCTGCATGCACTTCATAGACAGAAATGGGCGCGTCCAAGCCATGTCGGCTGTGGCGTGTCTTGAGCCACGCTTGGTCGCTTTGGATTTGCTTTGGCGGGTCCACCAAACGGCTGGCATTGGCGGGGCGAAGCTCTGCTGCCTGCCCAAATGGGTCTGACTTAAGTGGCTGCAAATCCCCGTTGGCACCGATGATCTCGTATTTATAGATGTCGTTCGCCGAAAGACCCGGGATAAAAATTTCCCAGATGCCTGCATCATGCAGCTTACGCATGATGTGGCGACGCCCATCCCAATTATTGAAAGGGCCCACCACAGAAACCCGTTGGGCGGCGGGGGCCCAAACTGCAAAAGCAAAGCCTTCGACTTGGTCTAACGTAATTGGTCGGGCACCCAAGCATTCCCAAGCACGCCACAACTGGCCTTGCCGGAAGCGCAAGATTTCCTTCGTGCTCAAAATGCCTGCAAACCGGTAGGGGTCTTCAAGACGTACTTCTTCGCCGTCCCAAGTCGCCAGATAATGATAGTTTAGAGACTGTTTGGATTTAGCAATTTTGGCGATAAACAGACCATCAGGATGCAGCTTAGTCATTGGGATTGACAGCTTCTGCTGTGGGACAACCAAGGTCACCAGCTCTGCGGCAGGTAGGAAGCAGCGCACCATGATGACATCGGCTTCGTCATCGGGATGAGGGCCCAAGAAAGCAAATGGGTTGGCGTGGGTACCGTTCACTAAAGCCAGAATTTCGCTTTGGTCTGCAAGGGCAGGACCTAAGTGGGCGGAGCCATTTAAAGCGGCCTTCGCCGGCTTTGCCCGGGTCGTCTTGGTGGCCATTAGCGCGCTTCCTCGTAAAAAGTCCGATCATCCTTGATTGCCTTTTGCGCACTTTGCCGATCGCGTCGACGCGCGTCGGCGTAGGCATTTTCGCGTTGCGACTGCAGCATTTCAGAATCGGCTTGCGAAAAGTGTCCGCCCTTGGACAAGCGGCCTTCGATCCCAAGTCTTAAGGCTTCAATCAAAGCAGCATAGGCAATGTAGTCGGTCAGGCCCGCCTCAAACTGACCCAGCGACAGCGTGGCCGCCAAACCTGCGTGGCCAACTAAGGCAACCCGTCCGCCTTGTGCGCAGATATCCTCTAAACTCTTCCCAACCTCAGGGATGCGCACGCTCGACTTCAGAGCGATGACCAAGATGCTATCGCGTCGCCCGCTGATCTCCGCGGTGGTTTGATCACAGGCTTCCAGCCCGCAGTTGCGCAGGGCACCAACCAGAGTATCGGCAAACAGAGTTTCTGCGCCACTGTGCAGCACAATGATTCGTCCGCTTCCCGCACAAATCTCCAAAAGTGTATCAATTTCGTCCAGCGCGAGTCCCGCACCCGTTTGGCTCAACGTCTTGGTCACCTGTTCATACAAAGCCTGGCCGAGACCGCTATGACCCTTCACATGCGGGTTCTGGCGGCTCATCGATAGGGTGCGGCGCTCTAGATCGCGCGCAAGACTGAGCTTGAAATCCATAAAGCCCATACAGCCGATGGCCTTACAAAAGCGCATGATTGTGGGTTCTGACACATCGGCGCGTTCGGCCAGATCGGCGATCGACATTTCAACAACGACCGTCGGGCGACCCAATACAAAGCGGGCAACCCGCTGCTCAGACGGACGCAAATCAGCGAGATGTGAATCGATCTGACTGATGATCATCGCCTTTTTCCCTCCCGTCCGTTGTTTGTTGGCTTGATTTATACGAATATTCTGCGCCCAATGCCAGCCTTGAACGCGTGTTGCGCAGGTTTTGTAGTTTTGCTACATCAAATGTGCAATACCAAAACCAATGAACGGCAGGGCGACCCTC
>JAIXUU010000066.1 GCA_027483405.1 Planctomyces sp.
GATACATTGCTCGGTGATATCGTAGGCAGCATCATGAATACTACAGCGTCCCCAGAGATAGTCATTCAGCGCGTATTTGGCCTTCTTCTGGTCGAACTGAAAGACGACGTGAATTCCTGGCGATTGAATATCCGTATCAATCACACCCACCCGATACCCTGCTTTGGCAATCAACGTAGCCAGGTTCGCTGTGGTGTTCGATTTTCCAGTACCTCCGCGGAAGGAATGTGTCGAAATAATCTTTGCCAATCTGAATTACCTCCACCTGCGGCGACTTCTAAATCGTGTTCATCATTGACTGCTCAAGCCTGTTGTTGACCTACTGAGCTTTCATGAACTGCCGGAGGATGCCTGCTTGCCTTGTCGGCGGGCTCGCAGTTCCTTGGCCTTTTCGTTCAATTTCTGAAAATAATCTGTGGATGCCACATTCTCGGCTTCGTCTTGTACCGCTGCTCTATCAAAAGAGAGCACAATAACCGACTCTGGATCGAAGCTGAGTGTGGCCTGAGCGGTCACTTCCTGCGCCTGATCAAAGCGAAATTGCGGCCCATTGGCACCCAGCCGGAATGTCATCCCCGGTTCGAGACGAATCTCAGTGATGCTTTTGCCATTCACCAGGATGCCGTTGCGACCTCTGGAAAAAAGCTGCCAGACACTCCCGGCACGAACAAGCTCCGCATGCGTGCGGGAGACATAAGGATCAGACAATGAAACGTCCTGCTGCGGATCACGCCCGATGGTGATGCGAGGCGATTCAAACGACCAGGTTTGCAAAGTTCGACCATCACTGGGATCAACCAGATGAATCTTTACAGCAATTTCATTGACCAAAGCCACAACACATCCCAACTCATAAGTCTACTGTTGCACGGCCCTCTGGCAACCAGAGACACATCTGCCAAATAAATTTGCAATGCTTATGCCAATATGTCGATTTATTGATCGCAATCAGCGAATATGTTGAGAAGGCTCACTCCCAACAAACTCCATAGCAATTCATTTGCCCACAGGAGACGCACGACTGCTCACTATTCGCGCAACGCTCTTCGTGTGGCGAAACCGTGGACATCAAAGAACCGTCTTAACCATTGACGATTTGTGCCACGACAGACTTGGCCCGATCGACCAACTGTTGAGCATCGGCAGCCTGGGGAGCTTCAGCAATCATCCGGATGATGGGCTCGGTATTGCTGGCACGCACCTGCACCCAGCGATCGGGCCAATCGAGCCTCAAGCCGTCGCCCTCAACAATCGATGCGTCGGAAAAGATTTCTTTCAGACGGTCGCATGCTGGTTGCACAGATTCGCGACCGCAGGTGATCTTGTCTTTCACAATCGTGTAACTGGGAAGGGTGCTGACCCACTCGGAAAGTCGGCACTTTTTCAGCGCCAGCGCATGAAGAACGTAAGCCATACTGACCAGGCTATCGCGAACAAAGCCTACCTTCGGCTCGATCACACCGCCGTTCCCTTCGCCTCCAATCAGCGCGTGGACTTCGATCATGCGAGCAACCACATTCGCTTCGCCCACAGCCGATCGAATGAACTCGCAACCATATCGGGCCGCAATATCGGCTGTTGTCCTGCTGGTCGAACCATTGACCACCACCGCCCCTTTGGCTCGGGATAGGACATGATCGACACACAGGGCCAGAGTCAACTCTTCACCGATGTAATGGCCCGTTTCATCGACAATCGCCAGTCGATCGGCATCAGGATCCTGAGCAAACCCGACATCCGCATGATGTGCTCGAACAGCATCCATGAGTGACGTGAGATTTTCGCGCAATGGTTCAGCCGGATGTTCAAACCGACCATCAGCCACTCCTCCTAATACGACGACTTCGCAGCCGAGCGATCTCAGCCACTCGGGTGAGAGGTTCGAGCCCGAGCCGTGAGTGCAATCGAGCACTACTTTGAACTTTCGGGCTTGAACCACTGGCAGATCAATCAGTGCATTCACCCTGCTCAAGTGAAACATGGTGGCTGAAGGATCTTCGACGACAGACCCCACTGTTTCCCACGACCGATAAGTCGGGCCCTGCTTTTCGAGAATCTCCAGAAGTTCCTTTCCCTGAGTGGCATTGAGTACGGAACCACGCGCCGAAAAGGGCTTCAATCCATTCCATTCAATCGGATTATGACTGGCGGTGATCTGTAAGCCGCCAGCGGCCCCCAGTTGCTGAACAGCGACTCCACAAGTGGGAGTGGTCGCAATTCCCAGATCGGTGACTCGGCAACCGGCAGCCGTCAACCCGGCAATGGCCGCATGCCGCAGCATTTCGCCAGTAGTTCGACCATCTCGGGAGAGTACCACGTGCCCACCTTTGAGCCATGTCCCCAACGAGGCAGCAAAGCGAACAACATACTCGGGATCAAGTCCATCACCTACGACTCCACGCAAGCCCGAAATACTGAGAATCCGTTCTCCCATAATGCTCACTCCCTTTGCTGTGATTGATCTTCGATGTCGTTAAGTGGATTTGCTTGAGTCTGCTACTGTGACAGCTGGTTCTGTGGATGCTTGATGAATTTTACGGAGACATTCCCGCTGCAGCAGGATGATCCAAGGCCAGATCATGAACACCAGAGGGATTAAGTATCCCAGGACAGCGCCAGTTTCTCCAAAATAACTGCCCCACATCCAGATCAATAGTCCCGAAACCGGATGCGAAACAAAACTGACTTTGAGAAAAGGATCGTACATATGGCAACGCACGAATAACGTGGCTGAGGCGCATTGATGATGCACGAACAGTGCCATCGCCAGGAGTGATGCCGGCAGAAGTGGTGGCAATCTTGGTTCGAGCTTCTGTGCCAGCCAGCCGATCGTCCAGGGACGCACAATCTCGGGTGGATCGGCCACAACAGGTACCAGCCAGATCGCCAGCAGAAACAACAGCATCATGGCGGCAAGAAAGAGATTGGACTGCCGGAATGAGCGAGAATACAGCTCTCGGAAAGCAAAAAAGTTTTTCTGCGTAGCAAGAGTCGTGAGTACGGGAATTCTCGTCTGCAACCAAGCTGCTGCTGCCGAATTCATCGAACTGAGGACCGAATGAACCAGTCCCAGTCTTCCCGCTGCAGCTGGCCCCGTATAAGCAAACACCACCGGAATGAGCGGTGCTGTGGACAAGGTGACCAGTAACCCCTGCAAGCCAGCTCTCATTTGCAAAGGCCAGGCAGCACTCCACCAGTCGTACCGGGTCGTGATCTTCTGCCGAAGGATCATGAACAGGAAGGCCCGCTGAACAAAAGCGAGATAACCGAACTCAAAGACGACGCGGGTCATCGCGACGGCAGCAGCACACCATAGTCCCAGCTGAAACCACAACGTCAACCACATGCTGGTTGTACCGGCGACTGCCATCAGAAACCGCATGCGTTGAATTGGCAGGACTTCTCCGGCACCTTCCAGATACGTCAGAGGAATGGCCTGTACCTGAGAGCAACCAGCACAGAAAACCACAGCCAGCCAGGGGTAGAACCAGTTGATCGAACGGGAATCGGCTTCCAGTGAAAAAAAATAGATTCCCAGAACTGACACCATGACCAGAAAGAGACTGGCTTGCACCAGACTCCACCACAAGCCTTGATACAGCAGACTGGCAGCTCTCGATTTTTCTTCGTCGGCACCATTCCATTCCCAGTTGCCATTTACGGAGCTTCGGGAAGGGCGACAATTCGCAAAGCTATGGCTGGAGAGATTGAGAAAAACGATCGTCAATCCCAGTTCAAACATGTTCTGGAGATTGA
This sequence comes from Planctomyces sp., assembly GCA_027483405.1. GTDB lineage: Bacteria > Planctomycetota > Planctomycetia > Planctomycetales > Planctomycetaceae > Planctopirus. The sequence continues at coordinate 3,757 of JAIXUU010000066.1, forward strand.
GCAAACTGCTGAATGTAAAGAAGTATCCCTGTTCGTCCTCGGTCAGTTGCGAAGCCACCAGCAATACAGTGACAGGGCCCGTCACCAGTTGCCATAACCTGGAAGCGACAGCAAAAGCCACAGCCCGGCTCACACCCCACTGACGGGCGAGCTTTACCCACAGGCCTGCACTTGTCTGCTGCGACATCCTGTCCCATCCTTTGGCGTCACCACGTCCCCATTTCGGAAGTAAGCGTCCTAATCGAAATCAGGGATCAGTGTAAAGCTCAGGGGAAGAGATTAAAGTTCAAGACGTCAACGCCATACGGATTCCAGGATGAAACATCGTTTACTTGCCACACCTGCGGCTTCGACCCAGCATGTTAGAAGACCTTCAACTCGCCATTGATTCCGGGGATGTATCTCAGAAGTTGCGAGCAACTGAGACATTCCTCAAAAATGAAACCTCACACATTCCGACCAGTTCAGTCGAATTGTGTGAGGCATAATGATGGCGTTTATCGATGTTCGATCATCACCAGACAAGGTCTTCGGCTGCAGGAACCGGAGGGGCCGCCGGAAACGAGAGGGGCAACGGGGCCTGATAAGGTGAAAGATACTTCAGGGCCGTGGTTCCGACTGTCGGAAGTGTGTAGGCATCGCTCGACCATCCCGTTGAAGGAGCAGGAAGCTCACCGGCATGGACGGCGTTCAATTCCGGCTGTGAGCAAACGGCAGCTTGTGGCATGACGGATACCGAAGTTCCTTCCCAATTGAACGGTACCGGCACCACTGGCACAGAATCGGCCCAACTGGCTGCACCACAGGTCACTCCGTCAAGGGCCTGCTGACAACCCACGGGAGTCCATTCGGGAGCACTGCAGGCCAAAGGTTCACTACAAACGAGCGGGCGACGGGCATGATGCCTGCGGCGACCACTGCAACTTTGGCAACCAGAAGTGGATTCCCACACCGGCGATGAGCAGACACTTCCAGCACAAACGGGCCCAGCACAAACGGGAGCAGAGCAGACCGGCTGAGCACAGGTATAGCCAGGGCCTCCATTCGCCCAGACCAGTCCAGTTCCTCCCGAGAACGAAGAGCCGGCACAGGTGGCTCCGCTGCATGTTGGAGCAGAACATCCCGAACAATTCGATCGGTGTCGATGGCCCGCTTGTAAAGATTCTGAGGGGTGAAAAGATAACGACAGCAAAAGAGCACTTGCCAAAGTCGAGATGGCAGCCATGCGAAACATTTCGAATTCCCCCGTTATGTGATTCAAACGTGTTGATATCGGTCGTAGCGAAAATCAAAGGCACGGCTGAAGCCTCGCATCTGGAAGACTTCGCAACCATACCTTGTGGGAGAATACACGCAATCGAGGGTTTGGCAAGATGCCCGTCATGCTCTCTGGTTCAGAAAAGAGAAGGCTCCTGCCAGCAGGCTTTCAAAGTGTAAAAGACTTTGAACACCGCGTTGCGATCTCGCATCAAGATCAGCCAGCCTCACCACTTGTTATTGAATAGCGAAGTCTGCGGCCGCCTGGATTTGAGTGACCAGTCGGTGGAGATCTTCGACGGGAAAGAGGCACCAGGGATACTCGCGCGACTTGAGAATTTTGTTCGCAGCCACTTCCTGACGAAGAGTTTCAATATCCTCAAGAACCTTTTGGATCTGCGGAGAAACTATCGTGAGTAACTCTCTGCGAATCTCATTCAATCGAAGGTAACGTTGACGATTTTTTTGACGGCGCGTTCTTCGCGGTAGATTTCGATCTGCTTTCTGATCACAGATCTTTTGCTCCATCAGCAGTAAATCCCGCTCCTGACGAAGCTGGGCCAGTTGTCTGCACAGCATCTGGTGATTGAGATCTGCCCGCGACGAGAGTTCTTCACACGAAGGGAGATGCCTCCACGGGTTCTGCTGCAAATCTCTCAGTAAGGCCTGATGTCTGCGCACATCCGCCATCGTGGCCGAAAAGCCTTCACCCAGTGGCAGATGTAATGTGGCTGTTACGACAAGAAACTGCGGGATGTGCTGACCATAAATTGTTTCAATGAGCCGATCTGTAATCTGATCGTAAATCGCGCCACCGATCCCGTGAATGAACAGATCGCAAAGATAGAGCCTGGCAAACAAGGTCGTCGTCAATGCTCGTGAGCGGATCCGCAGCCCCTCCTGTGCCCAAATGCTGAGTTGTTGGATTGCCGCCTCTGCATCATCGGGTGAGGCAGGCAGGTAGCCAATGATTTTTCGGGAAGTGGAGAGTTCGAGCTGCTGGTCAACATACTGCACAAAGAGTCGCTCTCGTTCGACCGATGCTGCCTCTTCGGGCTCATTCCACACCCAGAAGGGGACCTCCACTCTTTCGCCAGTTAGTCTTTCGGGGAATGCTGATTGATCAATCGCCGGTACCACTAAGAGATTCGGGACGGGTCGCTGTTGCCCCTGGATTCCATATTCATCCCGGAACGCCTGAACGATCTGATTGTAGGCATGGCAATGACTGACTGCGTTTCGCATCCAATCGAGCAGAAAGAATTGAAACGATCTCGTACTGGCAATCTGAGAAAGGGGAATCTCCAGGTTCTCGATCTGCTCGCTACGTTCCCACTGCAGCCGGACGGAGGCAATCAGATCGCACAGGCGGGCATCATTCGGGCTGAGCGAAACTTGTTCATCGTCTGCCACGTCGGCATGTATTGAAGGATGATCTGCAGAGGGCGTTTTGAGAGCCGAGATCGCTGGTACAACTTGCCAGGGCTTTAACGTCTCGAAAATGTTCTGCGAGAACTGATCGAATTTCAGATGATTCTGAGTACGAACTTCTTCCCAAGGCGTTCGTTTCGTCAAAGTGAAAAATGGCAAGGGATTGATCTGCGGAGCTTCCCGGGTTCCAGTGGGAACGGGAACAGTGACATCGTCCAGCTCGTCACTGTCGACAATCAGATTGATTGCGATGGCATTTTTTCCCGATTGACGGAGCTTTTGAGCAATCGCATGTGCGGCAATGTTTTTTGCCAGAACGCCGGGATGAAACCACTCCGGTTGATGGCCTGTTGCAATGATCAGATCAGGATTAAGTTCAGCCGAATTCAATCTTGCTGAAATCTGACTCGCAGGCACCCCTGCCCATTGAGCAAGCTTCCTCGAGTATTCGACTGCGAGGGCCAGAACTTCATGTCGGGCAACGTTCTGGCCGGGAGTCCGATACGCGGGGCTGTGCTGAACATCCTCAAGCAAAGAATTGATGACCGAGCTGATCGATGGCTCAATCAGAAGCTCGCCATCCCCTTGCGGGGCACGATAGCGACGAACGGTCATGCGAGTTTTCTCCGCTGCTGAAACTCTACTTGTCCGATCTGCAGTTGGATCGGCCAAAGGACGACTGGAAACTGGCATTGGCCTGACCCTCTGACACTTCCCGCGAGTCGCGCATGAATCACTCTTCGCCACAAAAACCCATAATGCATCTTAGCTGTCAGCTCCCACTGGCAACAATCAAACCCGCAGAAAGCCCCCAAAAGTATCCGCAACCGCCTCGTGAGCATCCATCAGATCGGGTTCAGCAGCGTTGCAATGGGTCGTTTTGGAATCCATGCGCTGCCATTCAAATGCAGCCTCGATGCTCAGATCTGATTCAAAACGATCTGCTGATGATCACTGACACCCGTTTCAAACAGTCCCGTCTCGATCAGCGCCTGACGAATCACTGCCTCATAATGAGCTTTCCTGCGGACGGAGTCATCCAAAGATCCACCAAACGAACGCTCTTCTTCGAGGTACACCAAAGGTACTGGAAACTCCACGATCTTCATTCCAGCAGCGGCAGCCTGAACCCAGAGTTGCAGAGGCATGGCATACCCGAGATCCGTAATCTGAAACTTCTTCAGCGAAGGAACTCGGTAAGCTTTAAAGCCGCAGAATGTGTCTGTCAGATTCCAATGGAGAATTTCATTCAGGTACGCAGTGATCTCCATGTTGATCCGCCGGCGATCAACGGGAGGAAGGCTATCACCTGGGAATCTCTGCAGATACCGACTCCCGGAAACAATATCGACGGCGTCTCCACTCGCGGGATAAAGCGAAGCAACCAGTTCTGGTATCAAACGAGGTTCATGCTGCCCGTCGCAATCAATGGTTACCAGGGCATCATAATGGTGAGCCAAGGCATAATCGAAAGCCGTTCGCAAACCGGCTCCATAGCCCTGATTCTGCGAGTGGTGAACGACGTTAATCCCGGCAAACTCCGCAAGAACCTCGGCAGTTCCATCCGTTGAGCCATCGTTCACCACGAGAATGTCATCGCTGTACTTTCGAACGACAGAGAGCACCTCGTGAACGTGCCTGGCTTCGTTGTAGACCGGGAGTGCGGTCAATACGCGATGTTTCTCGAAAATTGCTGGCTTCACCATTGTCGTCTCGATCTTGAAAGCAGAGATCCCAGGGGAGGTTCAATATGGGAATGTTCAGCACTTGTTACTTTGCTCAAAAGCCACCAGATGCCCATTGGCTTTGCCTCGAAATGATGCTAGTCGCCAAAAATTGTATCCAGCCGGAGCAGAACATCCCCAGTCGTGACGATCTTGTTTCTCACACCCGGCCGACCCTCGCAATTCGCAGCGGTCATATGACATGGTCACACTTCCACGGTGGTGCAGCGAACAAAATCAACACATCTGTCATTACCCCGGTCTGTTAACGAATCTTACAGACAGCTGCCAACCTTGCATGCCACGCATAAACGCACGCTCACTATTATTTGTGCCGCCGACTTGAACTGGAAAAAGCCGATTCTCATGGTGGGACAGAGACCACGACAGGGCAGATGTTCTTTTTCTACGCAAATTGAAAAAAATTCCTCGATTCTCGACTCAATTCTTGACCATTCCCAAAATGACGCCCTAGTCTGGAGGAAGAAATACTGTGCATTAGCACCAGACTCACCAAGACGTTTCTGGTTTCAAGCGTCAACCGGTGCTCATCTGCTGACACATTCACTGACGGCAAAGTGCCATTATGAAATTCATCCACCACCTGCCAATGCGTGCTTTCTTCTGGGGAGCTCTGATCGGCCTTACTCTCCTGGGCTCTGTGCCTGCCGAGGCCGGAGGAATTGCCAGCACAGCAAGCTCATTGGCAGCATCCTCAAGCAATACCTCTTCGGCCGCGACAGGCTGGTACTGGGGTTGGGGTCGATACGGCTACCGCGGCTATGGCTGGGGTTACAACCATCCTTACCACCGCACACCTTATCTCAACTTCGCCTACAGCAGATATGGCTGGGGCAACACCTACGGTTATGGCCCGTATTACAATTATTACGGATACGGCTTCAATGGCCGTGCTCCCTACGCCTGGGGCTGGCCCTATCGATACACCTATGGCTGGAATGCAGCCATGTACGCTCGACCCTTGGGCGTTTATTCGCCAGGTTATTACTCCTACCAGGGAATCAACGGCTACGCTTACACTGCTTCAAGTGCTTACTACGCTCCTGCTGTGAGTGGTGTTGCCATTGTGAATACAGGATTCGCAGGAGATTATGCGCCGTACGTCTATTACGGCGAATCTCAGTACGCTCGCCCGGCACTGATGGGCGTGCAGGGCATTAACGGTTCCTGCTGCCAGGATCAAGGTACGCCGGTCATCAACAGTACGGGCTCTCAACCCATCCAGTAGCCGACAAACAGGTCGTAGCCAATGTGGCAACCTGCAGCGATCCCAATGCCGCGAAAGACCAGCAGTGCTCCGAATAAACTGCCTGCCAGGCAGCGAAAGCTGAATGCGGACCAGACATCACGGTGCTGGATGATGTAGTCGGCTGTAGCCAGCAGCGAAATTCTCCCGGTCTCAAGATCCACCTGCAGATAGTGCGCAGCAGCAAAAAGTAACGAGCTGGCCCCGATGGCAATCACCAGTGTGATCACTCGCGGAATCCCCAACATTCGCACAAGTCCATAGAGAACTGGAATCAGGCCGAGCCGGAAGAGAAACTCTTCATAGATTCCCGCACCCAGGCATGTGACCCAATGCAACCTGGGAGATGGGTTGGGCCATGCATCCGCCACAGGCGTCGCCAGCTTGCCAGCGATGTTTCCGACGGTGTTCTCAGAGAGCAACAGAGCTTCTCGTGAATGAAGTAACTCCCACTCTTGAGGAAACTGCGGAATATTCGCGGAGCTCCAGGGCAGTAGTTGACCAAGAATCACCAGCAGGGCCGCAAACAACGCCGCTTCGGCCATCATGCCCCCGATGACTGAAGGGCGAATGCTCCATTCCTGGCATGAAAGAATGTGCCTGCCTGCAAGTGTGAGGAGCACCAAGGCCGGGACACACCACTCGTGATCGAAACCCAGCCATCCCATTTGCGTGCGGAGCCAGATGTCGACACCATTACGCAGAGTGATCACAGCGGATGAATCCTGCCAGGCGGCATGCCATTCATAGATCAACAATAACGGCGCCAGCAGCACCAGACCTGCCAGTGGTCGGGAGGCTTCATCCCAATACTCTCGATGTGGAACAGCTTCTTCTCGGGAGTTCATGAAGCATCAGCCTCCACAGAGGCCGTGATGTTCTGCTTCCACTTCCGCATTGCGTGCAAACCCGCATGACGTCGTCTGAGCTGTTTTCGATTTAACCAATGAGGCCCATTCAACAGCGCTGCCGCAGTCTGTCCCTGATCGACCCGGTAGCGTCGTCCTTCGAAGGAGACCGTTCGCAACTCCCCGAGTTCCTCAGGTACCAGCAATTGTGCCAGCGTACGAATCAGATCTTTGGAGAATTTTCCCCGCAAAGCATCTTTCCAGACATGCCGGATTCCCGCTCGCCAGGGATGATTTTCTTTCCCCTGATCACTACTGGAATTGACGAGCTGACAAACTTTCAGCACAGCCATCAGGTGCTCCATCCCTGGTGCAATCGTCAATCCTGCATAGGTTCGGTGAGTCTCGCGAGTCACTCGGTTTCGATGACGATCCAAAGTCAATTCATGGTCTGCAGGAACTGCATCCTCAACGCCATGCTGACTTACCCACGAGCGAAGTCTGGGAGTGACGGACTCCACCGACATCATCATGGCGGCACTGATCTGCCCATGCTGATGTTGGTAGGCTGGCCATTGTGAGGGCTGAATTTTTTGATGTTGGAAGTGAACTGCCAGTAAAGACCAATCACAGACCAACAGAGCCAGTGCCAGTTGATACTGATCTCGCCTGGTGAGTTGGATCTCCCGTTTCGAGAGTTCGCATAACAACTGCCCACACTGCAGCGCAGCGAGAATGATGTGAACTGCGTCCTGATCCTGTTGAAAACAATTTTGAAGCCCGACATCCGCATGAAGGCGATTGAGCATCAATAGCGGTAATCGACCTTTGGGAATGGCAGGGCTGGAAATCCATTCCTGGACAATTTCGCTGGCGACCTGCACATACTTGTGAATGGAGTGCCGGGCCGCATGGAGGAGTTCGTGGCACCAGCCTTCGCGCTTTGTCCACTGGGCTAGAAGTGCTCTACCAGCCTCCAGTTGCAGTGATAATGGCTCCTGAAATGTCAGATGGCGAATGAGCCGAAAGGCCGGAAGCATCGAAACCGGGCGAACAGCAAATTGATCCATGGCAGAAAAGAACTCCTGCCGCTCCAGATCAAAGGCTTCTTCGCGATCGCCAGAAGAATGCACATTTTTTGGGAGAATGTTTTGAGTGAACGAACGAGCATGCCAGTGATCATTCCCTTTGGGCTGTGGAATTTCGTTCCAGGGCTGGTCAGATCGTATGGGCATGGCACATCATTTCCCTCGGGAAAACTCTCGGTGTCAGCAATCTCCAAAACCGCTTCTTCCACAACAGAAGGGCATCGGTGCGTCGCTGATCTCGTCAGGTTTCATCGACGGACGGGCCTGCTGCTCCAAGAAACAGATCGAACTCTGGAATTGATGATAAGTTCCTTGCTCAATGTGACTTACAACATACAAGGGGTGCCAGTGGCAAAATTGACCAGACGATTTTTTGGCAGAAAGTGCGGAAGGTAAGTTTTACGCGAACTTCTCCAGCAATAAGCAATCTGACACTGGCAGGAATTTTTCACGTCCGGAAGAATATGTAGCCGACGTAGCATGGTGGTAGATGCAGATTGTATGGGAGAATCATTCGACCATTCCGGATCGAACGAAACCCAGGTGTCCCTGACAGCAGCAGAGACTGAAGTTGCTGTGGATGCATTTCCGGGAAGTATTAGGGACTTTGTTATGGCTACGGATCTTCGACTCAAAGACCAGTTGCCGGAAATCACTGATCGGATTGTCGAATCGTATCGCGATTTTGCGACGACCCACCATCTGGGACATTGCCCATTGCCCAGCAGTGAAGCGGTTTACGAGATCGCGCAGGATCTGCAGGAGATTCTCTTTCCGGGATATCGCCGTCGGCAGAATCTGCACATGGGCAATGTGACCTATCATGTGGGCGATCTGGTCGACAGTCTACATGATCGCCTGACCCAGCAGATTGCCCGCGCACTAAGACATGATTATCGTCGCCAGCATGGGATTTCCTGCGCCGATGAAGTCTCACACGATTTTGAAGCGTTGGCCCAGGCCAAAACCATCACGTTACTGGAATTATTGCCGCGTTTGAGAAGAACACTCGCGCTGGATGTGCAGGCGGCATTCGATGGTGACCCTGCAGCTGGAAGCCTCGATGAGATCATCTTCTGCTACCCGGGACTGCATGCTGTCACGATTTATCGCCTGGCCCATGAATTGTATCTGCTCGATGTCCCATTGATCCCCCGCATGCTGACGGAATGGGCACACAGCCAGACTGGAATTGACATCCATCCCGGTGCCACCATCGGACATTCCTTCTTTATTGATCACGGAACAGGGGTGGTGATTGGAGAAACCTGCGAGATCGCCAATCATGTCAAGCTCTATCAGGGTGTAACTCTGGGCGCACTCAGCTTTCCGAAAGATGAACAAGGAAATCTGCTCCGCCGGCACAAGAGGCACCCCACGATTGAAGATCATGTGGTTATTTATGCCAATGCGACTGTCCTCGGCGGAGAGACTGTCATTGGCTCGCATGCCGTGATTGGATCAAGCGTCTCGCTCTCGCACAGTGTGCCACCGAACACGATTGTGACCATTGAAAAACCATCGCTACGATATCGCGAAGCGAGTTGAATTCGATAAGTGGGAGAGCCGCTGGAATGGATTCCCACCAGCGGCTCACCCTTTCGATGGCTACTCCTGGCGGGCTTCTTGCACGGCGCTACGGCCTTCAAGTTCTGCGGAATGAGCCAGAGCGAGTTGTAATTGCGCCGAAGTCTGGACTCGACGAACTCCCTTGATGGTTTCCAGCAACAGGTAGATCCCGACGACTGTCACCACCAGACCCTGCATCAGTTGTGGCTGGCCATTGGCAAATTTACCCAGAAGCAGCACACTTCCTGTGGCCAGTGCCCCTGCAGCGAGCATCCCTTTCACCAGCACCTGCATGCGTGAACGCTTCCAATGACTGCTCTTGACGGCCGTCCGTGCAGAGACATTGGCGACTTGCCGCATCGATTCCAGATGAGCACGGAATTCGTCTTTATCGACTTTGTGCCGGGGTTCTTCACTCCAGTTAACGGGGACTTCCGGAGCTATTGTCGCGACTTCCTGCACAGGTTTGTGACTTGCATGTGATGAGGCTGAAGATTCCACTGATCGGCTTGTTTTGGCAAGTGCATCGGCCTTCTGTCCATAACGTCCCAGCAATCTGGACATGTACGAAGCGACCGAATCTTCTTCTTCATCTGCTGTCTGTGTGGCGTCACTCGGAGTTGATTCGCGACTTACGGAACTGGCCGAACAGGCATCTGCTCTGTCCATCGACTCATTGGGCGTAGCCGATGAATCTGCTGAGAAATTGCGTGTTTCTGGCTCCTGTATCTCCGCATCCAAAACTGGTTCGGAATAAGACGCGGCTGAGATTTCTGTATCGGCAGCCATCGATTCCGGTTGATCATGGGTATGGACAGGAGCTGGATATCCAGCGGCTGAGTCGTCATCGCTTGCAAGCTCTGCTACCTGCGATTCAGACTCTTCCACTGACGACCGACTGGCACCCAGATCTTGGATTCCAAAGAGCTGAGCCAGTTCCGCCCGAAGACTGAGTGCCGGATCGGATGCGGCAGAATCGTTCGTCAAATGGTCATTTGCCGTATGACCGGTCTGCTGAAGACTGGATCTCTCCAGATGGCTCAACGAGGAGATGCTCGCAGGTTTCGCAGCTGGGATTTCCTCTTCGGGCTCATTCCACAATCGGCGACTGGCCAGCGGTTCTCCAAAGGTCGACTCAACAGCTTCTTCAAGATGCGACGCATCAGCCACGACGTCATTGGCCCAGGGGTTGATGCTGGAGATATCGAACGCCGGCAAACTGGCTGCCTGATCTTCAGATTCAATATTGCCATCCAAGGATTCATGCATATCCAAGGAATGACCAACGGGAGTGAACTCATCTGTCGGGTGATAAGGCTCCAAAGGACTCAAATCACCAACAGGCGAGAATTCCTGTGAAGCGGCAACTTCCAAAGCTGCGGCCGGGTCGACCGGCGTGGAAATCGTTTCCGAATGATCGATTTCAGGAACATACGACTCACCGGGTGTCACCGGCAGCCAATCGACAGTACCAGGCATGATCGTCTCGGCATCACTCTCGATCCGGGCGTCAGCTTCGACATTCAAATGCTCTAAGACGGCTTCAGAATGATCAACAAAAGTGCCTTCCGCCAGGTCAAGATCGGCTGCATGGCCATCAATGGCGGCATGATCAACAGCAATGTTTTCAATCTTTGAATGAGATCGTGCTTCTGCTGTATCTGCACGCTCGGCAGGTTCATCCGAGATTGAGGGAGCTTCAACTGCTGCTCCGATGGTCTCCAATGCAGTGGCAGCCTGCTCGGACGCAGGAGTATCTGTTATGGGCTCCAAAGTCGATGTGACGATCGCAGGGTGATTTTCAGCCTGGGTATCGAAATTTTCATCGACCGCATCAACAGCCAGTTGCTCTACGGATTCAGGTTCTGAGAACGGAGAACTCAAGGGTTCTGGCGTCATCTGAGGGCCAGAGGCCATGGATTCGAGTGAAGCCCGCTCCTGTTCGAGGGCTTCCATTTGCGAGCGGAGATCGGCTGTCGCCTTTCTCATCGATTCATCCCAGCGACTCCACGTCTCTTCCTGTCGGACCTGCTCTTCCTGAAGCGAAATTCTGGCGGCGTCAGCAATTTGTTCAATGCGGTTTTTCTCGTTGACTAACGCCCGCTCACGAAGATCTAAAGCCTGATGACGCTCGTCGATCGCTGCTTCTCGAGCAGTCTGTTCACTTTGTTGAATGGCCAATTGTGCCAGATCGTGGGCGAGTGTTGACCGCTGTAAATCCACTTCATGCCGGGCACGCTGAAGCTCTTCTTCCTGCTGGACAAAAGCGGCTTTCAACTGTGACAGCTCAGAGTCTTTGGATGCGACTTCTGCTTCACGTCGGCTCAACGACTGCTCCAGGAGCGCTAACGCTTCACTGCGTGACTCCAAATCGGCAAGCTGCTTCTCGATCGATTCCGCTTCGCTTTTCTGTGCTGCAAACTTCACCTGCCAGATCGCTTCATCATCGCGAAGTTCTGCCTCGCGATGTGCCAACTGCAGCTCAAAATCAGTCAGTGCCTGTTTCTGGATCGCCAGACTCTCGACTGCCTGTGCATGTTCGGCCTGGCTTTGCACAAGGTTCCGCTCGAGTTGCTGCAGCGAGGCTGATTTTTCTTCGACTTGCTTTTGAAAAGCTTGTTCCGCTTCAGCCAGTTCGACTTGCCGCTGCAGCAGCTTGATCTGAGTTCTTTCAAGTTCTTTACGCAAGGTCTGCTGGGCTGACTCTGTCGTCTCAATGGCCTGCATTCGCAACGAAAACTCGGTTTCCCTGCGGACAAGTTGAGTGCGCAAACGCTCCAGTTCGGTACGTTGCTCAACGAGACGGCTGTTTTCTGCCGCCAGTGTGCGAGTTTGATCCAACGCCGCCTGTTCGAGGTGCAACCTCTGCTCCATGACGGAAGCCAGAGTTCGCTGCAATTCCTGTTTGATCACTTCCCGATCAGCGAGTACTGAATCTGGTTTTTGTTCGACTGGAGCTGAATTTTCTGCAGACTGAGCGACATCGCTGGTGAGATCTTTCTCCAGCCGATCGTCGGAAATCGACAGACTTGAAGCGGAAGAGCTGGCAATTTCCGCAGTGAGTTTTGATTCTGTGATTGGCAAAGAGACTTCTGGCACTGCTGCAATTGGCATAGCTGCCGATACTGCAGAGAGAACCGATGGATTGGCTGCTGGCACGTTGGCTGCAGAATTCTCGGGCACAAACTGGAGGAGTTCATCAGCCGTGGCCAATCGAAAGCGGAATGTCCATGGCCCGATGGTGAGCCGATCATTGGGCTTGAGTGTCGCTTCCCGTACGGGCCCATCATTGATCCAGGTGCGGGAATCCCAGGCTTTTACAATAGCCGATGTGGGGCCCACAATCAGCAGGCAATGCTGAGCACTGATCCCTTCACTCGAGAGCTGCAAGGTGGCCTCTGGCCCCCTGCCCAGCACATGTCGCCCTCGACGAAGAATCCACGGTGCCCCACCTAATGTTGGCACGAGCACAAATGCGCCAACAGTTTCCGCTTCACGAGGTTGAAATGCGATCGGGGCCATCAATGTCGTCACTCTGGAACTCCTCAATCAAGAACCGCTGGGAAGTACGCGCAATACAACCCACCAAGAGCCCTATAGCTTTTGGATGTCTCACTGCGCGCATCATGTTGCCTGTAAGCAACATTTCCAGTTTCAGCGAGAATGACTTTTCCAGTTGTTCCGATTTTGACGATTCACAGATCGGCCATTGAACCACGGACTTGGTCGCCTAATAATGCACTCAATGAATGGATGACAGGCGACTCAACAGGTGGAACGCAAACTAGGCAACTCAGCCTTTTAAGAGTGTGAGTCTATGGCAGGCTGGTTCAGCCAATCTTCGAAATCTGCTCAATCGGTTCCACCGGTCGCGGTACCCTTTGAAATTGCCTGTGGATGTGGCAACACAATTACGGGGGAACGTTCCTCTTCACATCAGTTCATCCCTTGTGTGCAATGCGGCCAGAAGGTCTTTGTCCTCCCGGCAAACGTCTATCCACCGGTGGCGATAACAAAGACTCTTTCGAAAGCCCAGCCGGAGAGTTCGCAAAACTCAGGCGATGATCCGGAACTGAACGAAGCCTTAATGGCTTCGACCGCTGGTGAAGCCCCCATCGTCAAAGGTGCCAAAGCGATTGGCCGGAAGGTGAAGCCGCTTCCAGTGCCGATCACCTTACCTCAGGATGCAGCACCACCCGAACCTTCGGCTGTCGAAAAGTTGATTGCCAGTTGGGGGAAACGGCTCCATCAGCTGAAATCGTCCTGGCGCATCTGGCACTCAATCGTGAGTGCAACAGCAGTCGTTCTGGTACTGACGGGACTGGTGCTCTGGAGACAGTCGGCCATTGCCTCCGCCAAATTGCGAGTTGATGTGGCCACTGAAGCCGGGATCAAAGCTCTCAAAGAAGGGAATTTCCCGGAAGCCAATCGCCAACTGACAGATGCCGTCACAGCACTCAACTTATTGGGAATTCAAACAGACACATCGCGAATGGTGCGGCAATATGCTGCCGAGGCCAGAGCTGCAGCAAATCTGGTGGAGATCCCTTTTGAGGAGGGATTACCAGACCTTCGCGGGCCGCAGTTTTCAAGAGAACTCAAGGATAGTGTCCGTCGAAACTATGCCGGAAAGTGGCTGATTTTCGACAGTTACGCAGAGCGTGACCGGTCGGAGCCTGAGACAAACGGCTGGAAATTTGATCTCCCGTTGCAGGTTGCCGGCCGAAAAACGATTGTGCTGCTCAATCCGGATCGGATGAGATCGAGTTTTCCCAATGGTGATGAATCACAGCGAATGATTGTTGCAGGGCAGATACAGGAGATTGAAGTTCCCGCCGATCGCCCCGAACTGCGTATCCGACTCAGAGGCGATACGTTTTCACTTTGGGCACATGAGGAAGTGCTGCAGACGCTGGGACTCGATTCAATTGATCCAGATCTGAAAAAAGAAACTCAGGAGATTCTTGAGCGTCAGATGGCGGCTATGGGCTTCAAGAGCACCGGGCAAACGGCTCCCGGAGCTGATCTAGCTGGCGAGAACAATTCCGGCAAGAAGGAATCATCGCCATGAAAATCACCCACTTCATGAGAGCCAGACGAACTTTATCACGATTGTTCGGTTTGATGTCGGCTCCTCGACTGTCCATCATGTTTACTCTGGCATTGTTTTGCCTCGTCACGACATGCCAAGTCGAAGCGAGTGAAGAAGCCTGGTCTACGCAGCATTTCAATGATCTGAAAGATCGCTGGGATAGCCTGGTCGATGTTCCGGTAACGATCGAAGGCAGAATCACCTCGCTGTCGAAAAATTCGATGCGACTGGCTCGATGCGCGATGCCATTCGTTCTCAAAGAGGAAGATGCCCGGCAGGTTTCAAGTGGCAAGAGTGTGGTTGTGCGAGGGACAGTCCGCAAAGAGAAAAACACGGACAAACTTTTGTTCGATGTTTCCAAAGTCAGCGTGGTTGCAGGCGATGGCGAAAAGTATCGCATTCGAGCCGGAGAGATTCGTGCCGGCGAAGCACAGCCGTGGTATGAACTGGCTGACTGGGCTGAGAACCGAGCCGCTTTTTTTGCTGATACCGAGCTTAAGGTATTGGCCGACAGTGCCCGCATGCGGGGATTGCAGACAGAGGCTCGAATTCTCAATCCGCGAACACCCGAAGGCCTCGAGAGCTTGGCTCGAAAAGCCCGCGAATTGAAGCTCGATGAACGCTTCGCGATGGAATTGCAATTCGAAGGCATGTGGCTCCAGGTCACGACCATGATCCGCGATGGACAGCCAGATCCGGCTGCACTGGCCAGCACCGTCATGCAGATCAGTCGCAAGTTTTCCGGTGCAGAGACTCCCTTAGCGAAATGGATTCCTGTTGATCTGCAGAAAGCCGAGGTTCTTAATGATTATGCTGCAGCCGACGATGCAAACCGAAAGTTGTGGCATCGCCAGTTGATGATTGCCGCGACAGCCGCAGAAATTCAGGCACGCTTATTGTCTGATGGCAGGAATGGTGTTGAGCTGGCGGAAGAATGGCGGATTCGTCTTCCGGAAAGGGCGAATGAAAGCCAGAGTTTTCTCGACCGCTATGATGCATTTCGAATGGCTCGGCTCAAGACGATGACTCGCGAAGAACTCCTGGTGTTTACCAAGGATCTCGAATCGCGGAAAAAAGCCGACGTTGCCACTCAAGCTCGCCGGGCATGGATGGAACATCGAGCGGAACTCTCCATCCCGCAAGGTGGTGCAGGTGTCGTCCGCATGGCTGAAAATCACCGCGCAATCTACAACGATGAACAAGGTGCGATTGCCATCCTGCAAAACGGCTGGCTCAAGTTTCCTGAGGACAAAACCCTTCGCGAAGCATTTGAAGGACTAGGTTATCGACTGAGTGGAAATCGCTGGACGAGAGAACTCTCAACAGCCAATTCACCCGCAACCACTTCGCCTAAGGCACCTGGTGAATTGGCAAATGGCATGACAATGGAACAGGCCAAAAGCCTCCTGGGTGCTCCCCCTCGACGAACACGGCTGATTCTAGGCAGCGGGCCGATTGAACACTGGATTTACGGCGAAGGGGCGAACCGTCTGATTCTTGAATTCAAGTCGGGGCCCGGCAGTGCATTTCGTTTGAGTTCGTTTTTCACCGATTCAAATCGATAATTCCGCTGTCTGAATTTATTCAGTCACGATTCGTTTGGCCTTCATCTCAAAACGTGGCAAAACTCCCGGTTCGACAAGTTCGATGCTGGCTTCGAAGTGATGCCGCTCTTTGATCTGTTGGCGAATTTTCATGGCGCAATTCTGACATGCTGCCTCACTGAGACCGCGCCGGCATTCGATCCGTATACTCACTTCCTGCATCTGCCTGTGAGAATGAACACGAAGCTGGAATTCCTCCACTTCTGGTATCGAGCGAATGATTGCTTCCAGACTCGAGGGGAAGACGTTGTTGCCACGGATGATCCACATGTCGTCTGTGCGGCCGTGGATTCCACCCATGAGCCTGACGAAAGGGGGATCGCCTTCGACGCGCTGGCAGGATGGTGTCACAATATCTCCTGTGGCGTAACGAAGCAGTGGTGAGCCGACTCGCCCCAGATTCGTGATGACCAGTTCTCCGGATTCTCCTTCTGCGACGGCACGATGCGTCTCAGGATTGAGGATTTCAACGATGCATTCTGTCTCAAGCACAGATAACGAGCCGGGATCATGTTCGGTTTCCATGGCCAGCGGGCCCACCTCAGTCATGCCCCAATGATCAAAAACTCTGGCATTCCAGGTGGTTTCGATCAGTTGTCGGGTCGCTGGGATATTTCCACCGGGTTCACCCGCCACGAGAATCGCGCGAACAGATGACTTTGCCAGGTCGATCCCCTGCTGTCTGGCCACTTCGGCTAATCGAAGTGCATAGGTGGGAGTACAGGCGAGAATCGTAATCTGATTCTCGTCGATGAGTTTCAGACGAGCTTCACTGCTCATACCACCTGCTGCCAGACAGAGATTTCCCATCTGGGCAGCCCCTTCGAAGCCTGCCCAAAAACCGAGAAACGGTCCAAAAGAAAAGGGGAACATCAATCGGTCTGTGGCTCGAAGCCCCATGAGCGCATAGATCTGCTTCCAGCACGACATGATCCACGCCCATGATTCC
Organism: Planctomyces sp.; assembly: GCA_027483405.1. Lineage (GTDB taxonomy): Bacteria > Planctomycetota > Planctomycetia > Planctomycetales > Planctomycetaceae > Planctopirus. Next base: position 20,586 of record JAIXUU010000066.1, read on the forward strand.
GGCGTGTCGAGCCAGCGCAATGGTTTTCCTGTCGTCGTGCCGGAGGTCTGATGTAACCTCGCGTAGTCCGAAAGAGGAAACGAAAGATTAGTGCCGTAAGGTGGGTTTTGTAACTGATCTGCCACC
>JAIXUU010000140.1 GCA_027483405.1 Planctomyces sp.
CAATCTGGCTCTATTGGGTGGAGACAAGAATCTCGCCGTCACTGGGAACGGAGCCTCAATTGCGACCAGTAGTGGCTTTCCTGGTGGAACGGGTTCGATCATCCCTCCGGGTGCGAAATTTCTCGCGAATACAGCGGGGCTGAAGTATGGCTTCATTGCGGGCGATATCACCGGTTTTATCCGGGCTCTCGAATCGATCGCCGATACCAGCCTCGTGGCCTCTCCACAGATACGGGCACTCAACAAGCAGCGGGCCGAAATGATTATCGGCAATCGATTGAGCTATAAAACGTTAGCGTTCAACAGCACTCAAACCATCGAAAACGTCAACTTCCTCGAATCGGGTACCAAGCTGATTATCCGGCCGTTCATTGCTCCCGATGGACTGGTGCGGATGGAAGTGCATCCCGAGCGATCACGTGCTGTGATCAATCAGTCGACGGGATTGCCCGATCAGGATACGACGGAAGTCACCACGAACGTCATGGTTCGCGATGGGCAGACCGTCGTGATTGGCGGTCTGATCAGTGAAGAATCGACAGAATCGATCGATCGGGTTCCAGTTCTTGGGGCGATTCCACTGGTCGGAGCTGCTTTCCGCAACAAGAGCAGTCGCATCGAACGTACAGAGCTGATTGTGCTGATCACGCCCCGCATTGTCGATGAATTCGCGGCTGCTGCCGAAGGAGATATTTTACAGGCAGCGACTGAAGAACGGGCTGCTCACTTTCGCGATCATCTCTCGCCCGTCAATCGCAACAGCCTGACCAGAGCCCATTACGAACGAGCCGCTTTTTATCTGCAAAAGGGTGAGTTGATGCGGGCCAGGCAGCATATTGATGCCGCACTTCATCAGAACAGTGCCGATCTTGATGCCCTTCAGTTGCGTAATGAAATCAACACGCAGATCGAAGCCAAAACTGGTGAGATGTTCCGCTGGCCAGGTCGTAACAAGAAGAGTGCCCGGCAAGCGGCTGCAGCGGCCATCACGCCGTCACCGATTACACCCACGGTCCTGCTTCCTTCCACTGGCACCACGAATGTCAGCCAGAGCGCAGAGACATGGACGATGCCTGCGGAACTTCCACCACCTCCAGCACCAGTTCAGCTTCCTCCACCAGTTCCTGCGCCGGGATTTTGATGTTAATCTGCCGTCGTGCTAATTTGCCGACGTTCCAGGATTGCTCATTATTCCAGCCGATAAAGCCATGATCGCCACTCGTCTGAAGCAGACTTTGCTCGATGCAGGTTTTGCCTTGGTCGGCATTGCACCGGCTGTCAGTCCCCTGGGGCTGGGTCGCCTGCAGGATTGGCTCAAGGCAGGCTATGCGGGCGAGATGAGTTACATCGAACGTCGGCAACACGCCTATGCCCATCCCGAGAACGTACTACCTCAAGTCGCATCGATTGTGATGGCTGCCTGGAATTATCAGCCACAAGGATCACCAGCGGGGTTCCACGAATCTCGCCAGCGAGCCCGGATTGCTGCATACGCTCAGCTTCCTGAAGACTATCACCACTGGCTCAAGGAAAAGCTCCAGCCGGCAGTCTCCTTCTTGAGAGAGCACTTTCCCAACGATCGCACGCGCACTGCCATCGACACTGCTCCTCTATTGGAACGAGAATTCGCCAGTCTGGCTGGCTTGGGATGGTTTGGCAAAAACACCATGCTGATTGACAGGCAGCAAGGGAGTTACCTGCTGCTGGCGAGTATTCTCACACAGACAGATTTACCGCCCGATGAACCTCATCAGACCCATCATTGCGGAAGCTGCACTCGCTGCCTCGAGATCTGCCCGACCGAGGCCTTCCCACAGCCCGGAGTCCTCGATGCCAGAAAGTGTATTTCGTACCTGACGATCGAACAAAAGGGCTTGCCAGCCGAGCCACTGAGAAAAGGGATCGGCCCATGGTTGCTGGGATGCGATCTGTGTCAGGATGTCTGTCCCTGGAATACCAAGCGGCAAAAAGTCTGGTCGAGAGCGCAATCTGCAAACGATCGACAGATAACAACGGTGACTGACGACGAGACGAGAGATGCTTCGCTGGTCGAAGCGGAAAACGACCCTTCACTGTTTCTCACCATCTCTGATGAAGAGTTTCAACAGCGATTCGGGAAGACACCCCTGGAACGCCCGGGGCGTGCTGGCATGGCTCGTAATGCCGCCATTGTGCTGGGGAATATCGGTACCTGCGACGATTGGCCTGCGATCGAACTTGGTCTGGCTGATTCTTCGGCTGTGGTACGCAGTGCCTGTGCGTGGGCAGCAGCAGAACTGGCTTTGCGCGAACCACTTCTTAAGTCAATTGCCGAGACTGCATTGCGAAATCGATTGCCTCTCGAAGATAATTCAGCAGAAACATCCGCCACATATCGGGAGCTGCAGGCAGCACTGGATCGACTGATGATTCCACCTGCTTAAGTATTCTCGTTGAATCATTGAACCGAGCCTCATTGTCGAAATTCCCGGGATCACACCATGCCTGTTCTCATTCCCTCACCCACGCAGATTGAAGCGGCTGGAAACAAACCCAAGCTGATTCGTGAGTTCATTGGCCGGGTAAATTCCCATGAGTCTCACATCAGTATTGCCCACATGCAGAGCCCTGGCGGCTGGGTGGAACCTGGGCAAACACCCGAGTTCGACGAATACACACTGGTTCTGAAGGGTTCGCTGCAGGTCGAATCCAATGATGGCACGCTCTTTGTGGCAGCGGGACAAGCTGTGCTGGCCCGCAAGGGCGAATGGGTGCGCTACAGTACACCGGATGAAAGTGGCGCGGAATACATTGCGATCTGCCTGCCCGCTTTCTCGATGGAAACTGTTCATCGCGATTAAAATCAAACAGGCCTCGAACACTTTTTTCTTTAGAGATCTCTGCGGAAAGTCAATCACAATGTCAGTGACCACAATCGGTGTTTTCGGTGCGACAGGTCGTATGGGCCAGCGAGTTCTGGCCTGTGCAGCGACTGATCCATCGCTCAAGGTTTCAGCGGCTTACGAGCGTCCCACTCATCCAGCGATTGGTAAGGATGTCGGTGAGATTGCCGGCCTGGGTACTATCGGTGTCCCGCTTGCGGGGGAAATCGGGACGCCTCCCGATGTGATTATCGATTTCTCCACGCCCGAAAGCTCTGTCGAGCTTTCCAAAGTCTGTGCCGAGCGGGGATTGCGTCTGGTTCTGGCAACCACTGGCTTTTCTGCTGAGCAGAGAGAAGTGATTTCGCAGGCAGCGAAGAAGACTGCGATTCTCTGGGCGCCTAGCATGAGCCTGGCAGTGAACGTGGCGATGAAGCTCGTCGCTGATGCGGGACGTGCTTTGAAGGATATCTCCAGTGGTGTCGATGTTGAAATCATCGAGAGGCATCATCGCTTCAAAGAGGATGCTCCCAGTGGAACCGCTCTCAAGTTTGGTGAAATTGTCGCACTAGGGATGGGGCAGACCGAGCATGTGCATGGTCGTGAAGGCCGGATTGGCCAGCGACCTCGCAATGAGATCGGTTATCACGCACTGCGCACTGGCGATAACGTGGGCGAACACACGATTGTCTTTGGCCTGATGGGCGAAACTCTGGAAGTGACCGTGCGCGGGAATTCGCGCGACAGCTACGCCCAGGGAGCCTTGACCGCTGCCAAATTTCTGGCGGGCCGGCCGGCTGGTCTCTATTCGATGGCCGATGCTCTCGGATTGAATGCCTAGTGCGCATCTTGTTTCCATCGATGAACGTCGTGTTCTGTTCGCGCTGGATGATCCATCGAAAGTAGATCGCCGCGTTCGATTTTGTGCCTCGTATTTGCTTTCACCTGCTTCAAAGCTGTTGACATGAAAATCGCTCTCCTGCAAACCAATCCCACTGTCGGTGATCTGGCGGGGAATGCCCGGCTGGTGCAGGAGGCGGCACACATGGCAGTATCGAGCGGGGCCGATCTGCTGGTCACCAGCGAACTGGTCCTTTCGGGGTATCCACCCAAAGACCTGCTGTCGAGACAAGGATTTGTAGCGGCTTGCGATCGGTGGATCGATCAACTGGCAGGGGAGCTTCCTAAGGAACTGGGTGTCGTTGTCGGACATCCGACTCAGCGGGATTGCCCGCAGGGTCGCATTGCCAATGCTGCCAGCCTGATCCATGAGGGAAAAGTTCTCGCCACCATCCATAAGCGGCTCTTGCCCAATTACGATGTCTTCGATGAACGGCGATATTTCCGCCCCGCTCAAAAACTTGCACCCATCCCGTTTCGCGGTGAAAGGCTGGGAATTCACATCTGTGAAGATGCCTGGTTTCATGACCCGGCCACGTTCTATGCGACAGACCCGGAACTGCTGGGAGATCCTGTGGCTGATTTGGGGAAGCAGGGAGCGACTCTGCTGATTAACCTCTCAGCCAGCCCGTTCGAAGTCGGCAAGTCGCGGCGGCGTCACGAACTGATGGCCTATCATGCCCGGCACTGGTCGATTCCGTTTCTCTTTGCCGATCAGATTGGCGGCAATGATGATCTCGTGTTCGACGGGCAGAGTTTTGTTCTCGATTCCAATGGGGCGTGTGTGGCGACTTTGCCCGCTTTTCGAAGGGGATTGTTGCAGGTCGATACCCAGGCACTTCCTCCGCGGCAAATTTCACTGCAGATGCCCGTCGAGTCCGATCTTCACGAAGCGCTTGTGCTGGGCGTTCGCGATTATTGCCATAAGTCGGGCTTCACGGATTGCGTTCTGGGGCTTTCTGGAGGTGTGGATAGCGCGCTCGTCGCGTATCTGGCAGCCAGAGCTTTGGGGCCGGAACATGTTCATGGCCTGCTGCTTCCCAGCAGATACAGCACAGACCATAGCCTGGAAGATGCCATCCTGCTGGCAGAACGATTGAAAATCGATCATTGCACCATCCCCATCGATGCTGTGCACCGGGCGTATGAAACGATTGCAGTGCTGGGAGAGGAGCTGGCAGCTCAGCCAGCAGGGCTGGCTGATCAGAATCTGCAGTCACGAATTCGTGGTGCCATTGTGATGGCACGCAGCAATCATCACGGCTGGCTGGCTCTGGCGACTGGCAATAAGAGTGAACTCGCCATGGGGTACTGCACACTCTATGGTGATATGAACGGTGCTCTCGCACCTCTTGGAGATTTGTACAAGGGCGAGGTCTATCAGCTTTGCGAGTTCATTAACCAACAGGAAGGGAAGGAGATCATTCCGGCGAACATTCTCACGAAACCTCCTTCCGCAGAGCTGGCCCCCAATCAGTTCGATCAGGATACGCTTCCCCCTTACGACCTGCTGGATGACATCCTGCGGGGCCTGATTGACCGGGAAGAATCGGTCGCAGCTCTCAGCCATAAGTTCCCCGCGACGACAGTCGAGTGGGTCGCCAGAAGACTCGATCGGAACGAGTACAAACGCTGGCAGATGCCACCCGGGATTAAAGTCTCACCACGCGCTTTTGGGGTTGGTCGTCGCATGCCGATGGCCGCCAAATGTGATGGTGACTGGGCATAATCGCCATGTGAATGACAGTGCTGCCCGTCTTTATTTGTGACTGTGTCGCCCGATTTTGTACAGATTCCAAGAAACAACTGCGCGGCGGGTCGCTCGGGTTGAGTCTTCGAACCCCCAGCGATTTTCGGCACGAACTGGGGGTTCGCGAAGACGCTCAACCCCAGCCACCCCGTCGACTAAGCATGCTTGCTGCGAGCCGCAAGCATGGCACACCAGGCGCAATGATATCCTCGAATCTGTCTTACAGTGTTGTTCCTTCACTTGCTGAGTCTGGCGAATCGTCTGGTAATCCGCTCGGTTTGTGTGGTTCGACAGATCGTGGCCGAACCGTTTCAATCAGGGGAGATCTCATCCACAATTGGGGGTTTTCGCGAGACCGATCCTGCAGATCATCTTCCATAGATGGGCCAAGATTGTTTCGTGCCAGATGTTCATCAAACTGCTTGAGCCAGATGGAGGAATCTTCGCCGAGTGTCTGCACTGCGATCTCAGTGGCTAACGGCTCCAGATGCAATCGTTTCAACAAACCCCACTGCTGACTGGTGGCATCTAACAGTTCGAGACTGTTGCGATTGATCAGCATCCCTTCGAGAAGAGTTTTCCACGCATCCATGGGCTGTTGCGAAGCCTGTTGTCGTTCGGCCAGTTCCATCCATGCACCTGGAAGGCGGGGGTCATGCGAGATGGCTCTTCGCAGCAATTGTATGCGTGCTGCCGAATCTGGTTTGTCGAGTCTCGACAGATACCAATGATATCGCCCCAGCCACAATGGATGAACCGCTCCATAAGCAGCCGCAATTAGCAGCACGAATGCGGCTGCGATGAATACCATACGCCAGGGCCGGGACCATGGATTGATGATAGCCCAGGCGACTCCCACCAGCAGGCCGCTTACATGAGCGGTATTTCCGATGTTCAGGATTTCCAGAGCCGATAAGCCGGCCATCACCGCAGCCATCAACAGGTAAAAGATCCAGCGTTCATCGGGGAGCTGCCGGGCGAGTTCTTCGTCTCGAAGTCGTGCGATCACGAGATAACCAAGCAGTGCAAAGAGACCTCCCGAAATCCCGACCACATTCTCACCCCAGAAGAGTTCGGCACAGACTGAAAAGACAGTCGAGAACATGAAGAACAGGCTGAAAGAGATCTTGCCCAGGCGTTGTTCCACCAGCGGGCCCAGAAATGCCAGTACCATCAGATTCAAGGTGAGGTGGACAGGATCTCCATGATGAAATCCTGTCACCAGTAATCGCCACCATTCCCCCTTCCACAATTCAAAGGGCCCATACAACTCAGGGGTGACATTTTTCCAGATCTGTGGTTCGACTTCGCGAAAGAAACTGAGAGTAGAAATCGCACCCCAGTTTCTGGATTGGCTCTCGGTCGATTCCACTCCCGCGATGAAGGTGAGCAGAAACAGTATCGCCGACAACAGCATGAAACTGAGTGTGACGGGAAATTGCCTCGCAAACAGGCGGATCTGTCTGGCAATACGCACAGGCGTAGGAAACTCATGCAGCGGAGCGGTCGTCACTCGGAGTGATCCTCAGGGCAGGAAGAAATGACCGTTCATCACAGTTTAGTCCGCACGAGTTCAGTCCGCATGAGTATCATTTCCGACTCACTCACTGGGCCGCTCAGAACTTCCATAATGCTTAAGGAGTGCCCGCAGAGAGTCAAGGCTGGTGGGTTTCGTCAAATGCTGATTGAATCCCGCTGCCTGTGTGCGCTTGCGATCATCGGGTTGGCCAAAACCAGTGAGTGCCACCAGGACCGGACGCTCTGGGCATTGTGCGCGAATCTGTCGGGCCACCTGATAACCATCAATCCCGGGCATGGCGATATCCAGAAAAACCAGATCGGGAGGATTGGCAAGAACTCGCTCGATCGCTTCATGACCATCGAGACAGATTTCCGCCGGCTGACCAATCGCGCGCAGCATCATCCCGAGAGTTTTCGCACTGGCGGCGACATCATCCACGATCATGATGCGTAAATTGCCCGCCGGTTGTTCTGCAGTTTGATCCTGAACTTTTCCATTGGTAATCAAGGTTTTGACCTGGGTGGATGTCCCTCCATGATCGCTGGAAAGCCGGGTATCGGCGTTCGCGGAATTCTCAGGCGGCTCGCCGGAACTGATATCAACGGGAACTTCAATGGCGACAGGTGCCGGGGACCGGGGCAAAGTGATGGTAAAGCGACTTCCTTTGCCGAGTCCTTCGCTGAAGGCCACCACACTTCCGCCATGCAGTTCTGCCAGTGAGCGAACCAACGTCAGACCAATCCCCAAACCACCTTGGGCTCGATCAAGCGAACTTCCCACCTGCTCGAACATGCCGAAAATCTGTTCCAGCATGTGTGCCGGGATTCCTGCACCATTATCAACGACCTGAATTTCCACTTGATGCTCAAACGGCACCACCTGGAGATGAATCCTGCCCTGGGGATCGGTGTACTTGGCCGCATTGTTCAACAGGTTGGCGACGATCTGCACGATGCGTGTGGCATCGGCCTTAATCCAGACAGGTTCGTTCGGTAAATCGGTGGTCAACTGATGACCCGCCTGTCGAATCAGCGGCTGGGCAACTTCTATGGACGTCTGGATGCATTCCCGAAGATCGAGAATGGCTGGTTTTAACTGGATTTTTCCACCACTGATGCGTGAAAGATCCAGCAGATCGTCGATCAGACGCACCATCTGCTTTGTCTGGCGACTGAGCATCTCACGCACTTCTGTCAGCTCTTCGGGAGATAAATCTGCAGCCCGCCATGCTTCCAGAGCATTCGAAATCGGTGTCAGTGGATTTCTCAATTCATGCGATAATGTGGCCAGAAACAAATCCTTCCTGCGGTCTGCCAGTTCAAGCTCCTGCTGAGCCTGACGCAGTGCGTCGATGTCGGTCATGGTGCCGATCATTTCCACCACGACGCCATCGCTGTTGATCTGTGGCACCCCTCGCAATAAATGCCACCGGCTCAATCCATCTCGTCCGCGGATTGGAAGTTCAAACTCACAGGTTTCCGGCTTGCGGGAAGCCGTCGACCATTCGCGCGCGACCTGTCCCTGATGTTCCGTTGGGACAGCACGCAGCCAGCCCATCCCACGGGTTTCGTCGGGTGTCAGCCCTGTGTATTCGTACCAGCGGTCATTGCAATAAAGATTGTCTTCGCCGGGCCGGGCAATCCAGACGATCTGTGGTGAGGCATTGGTGAGCATGCGATAGCGCTGTTCCGCAGCCCGCAGTTGTGAGAGGTTGACCGTGTAAATGGCCACCTCACTTTCCTCGTCATCGAGCAATTTGACAGCGGCAAACAGTACTGGAACCCGCATGCCGTTTTGTGCGATAAACTCTTTCTCGAATGGTCGGCAGCGACCTGTGGCTCGCAACTCTTCCCAGGCACCGGTGTCTAATCCGGAAAACTGTGTGGGTGTGATATCGCCCCAACTCAAGTCAGCGCTATAGAGCCCTTCTCGCGAATAGCCAATCGTTTCAAGGTAAGTTTCGTTCGCATCAATAATGCGACCATCCTTGTTACATAGCGCCATGCCCACCAGACTGCTGTCGAACACTCTGCGAAAACGCTCATCACGACGTCGAATGGCCTGTGCCGCTTTGAGCTTTTCTGAGATATCCCGCACAACGAGGACTGTCCCCTGCAGCTTCCCTTTGGAATTACGAATCGGCGAAGCCCGATCATCGACGGCAACACGTGTCCCATCAGCCCTGATGAGCCAGTTGGTTTCCGTTGCAGCCAGTTTCTGGCCCGTTCGAAGAACCTGATGTACCGGGTGCTCATTGGCTGTCGTGCCAGAATCCTGCTGGATCTGAAAAATTCGATCAACCGGCTGCCCGAGCACATCATCGCTTACTTGAATGAGCGATTTGGCCACTTCGTTCATCAAGGTAATACGGCCCTGAGAATCGGTTGTCACCAGGGCATCATCCACACTGTGAATTGTGACACGAAAGTTTTCGCTTGTCAGACGAGCCGACTGCTCGGCGACAATTCGTGCGGCCAGTTCTTGATCGATCGACCTCCAGGCACCAATTGCCACTCCTGTTGAGATCAGCACGGCCAGTAACGTCGTCATGATGGCCACGTAGTAATTGAACTCCACGCCAGCCGAACGCTGATCCAGCAATGTCCTTTCGGCGTTGATCATTTCTGCCACGCGCGAGCGGATTTCATCCATTTGCACACGGGCTCGGCCTGTCCGGGCAATCTTCATCAATTCCGCTTCACCAGATTCAATAAAGACCTGAACAGCATTGGCGGCGACTCGCAATCTCTCGGCAATGATTGGTGCGAGTTCGACTAAACGTCGGGTTTGCTCGGGATTATCAGCCAGTTGATCCGAAAGATCCGCATAAGTTTGAGGGAGTTGCTCCAGCGCGACCAGGCCACTATCGAGGTAAGTCGATTCTCTGGCGATTACAAAACCCCGGCAACTCGATTCAAACGTCACCATCTCTTCCTGCAGATTGGCCAGCAATCTCAGGACTTCAAAGGTGTGGGAGACATCCCGCTGGGCATCGAACAGCCGACCGATATTCACACTGGTGACGAACCCGTTGACAGCCAGTAAGACGATCACGAGGACGAGGTTGATCGATGTGATTCTCCGCTTCGTCTGAGGCATGATTCTGCACCACCATACATTCGTGTTATTGCAATTCACCCGGTGACGATCGCCCAATGCAGTTTCTACAAAGAAGGGACTTGATTGGGGGCCAGCCGGTCAGTGCTTCTTGCCAGGTAAACGACAAAAGGGAAACGACAAAAATTGATCAATCTGGGCGAAAACCGGTCATCTGCTGGAAGCTGATCGAACAAGGCGGCACTTTTCAACTCGGTCGAAATGATTCTGTCAATTATGTTAAGCGAATACCGTACCCGACAGATCTCCGTGAAAATCGAGCAAATGGCGAGCTTCCCGGACTGCGCGAATTTCTCCGGATGTGCTATTCTGCCGCCTCAACCGCTCATCTTTCGACTCTTCAGGGGATTGCTCGTTTCAATCTCTGGCCCATGAGGAAGTTCCAGATATGTCTTACGTACTCCGTTCCGAAACACCGTTTGCAAAAACCAAGATTATCGCGACAGTGGGTCCCGCCTGCTCGTCTCCCGAAAAACTTCGCGAGCTGGCCGTTGCGGGGGTCGATATCTTCCGGCTGAACTTTGCTCATGCCAAGTACGACATTCTCGAAGGGGTGCTCGATTCGATTCGGAAAATCTCACTCGAACTTGGCACACCTCTGGGAGTGCTCGGTGATCTTTCCGGCCCCAAAATTCGTCTGGGTCTGTTGCCAGAAGATGGCATTCGCTGCCGATATGGTGCGAAGTTTGAATTCGTCAGACAGGTTTCCGCCGGTACAGACAACCAGCTCACCTGCACCTATGAGCAACTGATCGACGACCTGAGGCCCGGCGACCGTGTGCTGCTCGCCGACGGAACGGTCTCCATGAAAGTGCTGGAGCAGGATGCCAGCGCGGGCAAAGTGGTTTGCGAAGTCACTCAAGCAGGCATGATCCGCTCCAAACAAGGGGTCAATCTTCCCGGTGTGGCGCTGAGCACACCTTCGTTGACACTCAAAGATCGCGAAGATCTGCAATGGGCTCTCGATCATCAACTGGATTATATTGGCTTGAGCTTCGTGCGTTCCGCCCAGGATCTGCGAGATCTGCGGAAGGTGATTGCCGAGCACCCCACGACGACGCCTCCCTGGATTGTCGACAAAATTAAAAAAGTCGAAGCGATCAATGATCTGGAAGCGATTATCAGTGAGACGGATGCTGTTATGGTCGCCCGTGGCGATCTGGGTGTGGAAGCCGATGTGGATCGCGTTCCCGTACTTCAAAAGCGGATTATCCGCCTCTGCAACGAGCATCGAATTCCTGTCATTACCGCCACACAAATGCTCGACAGCATGCAGAAAAATGAACTTCCCACGCGGGCTGAAGCGACGGACGTGGCGAATGCCGTCCTCGATGGAACCGATGCCGTCATGCTTTCGGGCGAGACGGCTGTGGGCGATCATCCTGTGGCGGCGGTTTCGATGATGAGCCGCATTGCCGGACATGCCGAGCGGCTGCTTGACCCACACAAGTTTGTCGACAAGCTGGCTTTGCCCCGCAATCGGGCCACAGCCATTACTGAGGCGGTGGTTTGTGGTGCGGGGAATGCGGCCGAGCAACTGGGAGCGAACCTGATTGTCGTTGCCACTCGCGGCGGCAAAACGGCCATGGCACTGTCCCGGCAGCGCGGGACAGTTCCGATTCTCGCTCTGACGGATCGACCGGAAATTGCCCGCCGGATGAAGCTCTATTGGGGGGTCACGCCCCTCGCGACGGAAGCGGTCAAGTACCCACCCAGCGAACTTCTGGCGTTCGTCGCCAATTACGGCAAAGAGCATGGCCTGCTCTCATCTGGCAGTAAGCTCGTCCTCGTCGGGAACTCGGACTGGAACCAGGAATATCACGATGTGATGATCGTGCATGTCATGCCATGACGAATGTTTCGTGAGCATGCTTGACGTTCTGGCTGTGTGCAGAATGAACCAGCACTGGAATGTCGGCTTTGGTCTGCCTGTCGAAGCAGGGTCTGGCGACTTCCCGCCAGCCTCATAAATGAGTATTCTTTGAAGTTCTGGTTCTGATCAACTTTGGATGCCCAAGCTTTTGAGAGGCACTTTCATGGATCCCGACGAAATTCTACTGGATGCTGAAGAACGTATGGACAAGGCTGCGCAGGTGCTGCAAGACCAGTTGGTGGGTCTGCGGACAGGCCGGGCGAACGCCAGTCTCGTTGATTCCATTCGAGTGGAGTATTACGGATCACCGACGCCTATCAAGCAGTTGGCGACAGTGAGTGTTCCAGAGCCGCAGCAGATCATGATCAAGCCGTTTGATCAGTCGATTCTCAGTGAAATCGGCAAGGCGATTCAGGCGAGCGATGTGGGCCTGGCCCCCAATAACGACGGCCGAGTCATCCGCCTGAATGTGCCACCCCTTTCGACCGAACGCCGCAAGCAGATTGTGGCTCGTGTGAAGGAAATGGCCGAAGACGCCCGCGTGGCGATCCGCAACATCCGCCGCGACGCCAACAAACACGCCGACACCGCTCTCAAAGACAAACTGATGAGCGAAGACATCCATGAATCGACCAAGGAGTCGGTTCAGGAACTGACCAAGAAGTACGAAGGCAAGGTCAACACCGTCGCCGAAGCGAAGGAAAAGGAAGTGATGGAGCAGTAGGAATCATTGACCTGCTATCCGACATGAACATTCCCATTAACCTCAACAAGCCCACATCTGGTAACATTGCCGGAGGCGGGCTTTTTTATTGACTCGTTATGAATGTCGCACATGCTCAGATGACTCGTTCTAGTGCTAAGTGCTGTGATAAAGATCGACTCTGCTCGAGTTCGTCTCGTGAAAACTCCTGAGTAAGACGCAATAAATGACCGCCTCCATAAAAATTGTCTCCTACACAGAAGACCATGTTCCGAACGGTGATTTGTCAGATGAGCTTCCTTGGCAAGAGTACCACAGTGTGCGCAACGCCATTGTAAAGGCTTCCAGAAGGTTTGGACGTGTTGGGCCATATGGTGTCGTCAAAATCAATCCGGAAGTTGTCGACCCGCTCTACAAGATCGTCGAACCAG
>JAIXUU010000462.1 GCA_027483405.1 Planctomyces sp.
AGTGGAGTTCGAACTTCTGAGCGCATTCGCCGAGCATCTGGGCCTTCTTGATGCTGTCGATACCGAGGTCGGCTTCGAGGTCAGCTTCGAGCTCGACCATCTCCGGCGGGTAGCCTGTCTGATCGACGATGTAATCGACGACGAACGCTTCGAGTTCTGCTCGGTTGGGCAGCTTGCGGGGAGCCACCTCTTCGCTGGTCACTGTTTCGCTGGTCACTGTGGTCGCGGGGACAGCAGGCAACGTCTCGGCGGATTGATGAACTGGTTCCCTCGGGGCATCAGTGTCGACCGATTTGGAAATCGCGACTACATCAATCGTATTCGCACTTGAAGACGCTTTTGCGGCATCTTCGGTGAGGAACTTGATGATCGAAGCAAGATTGGGGAACTGATCGAGTGACAGATCCGAAACTTCATTGGCGAGCCAGTGAAGTTCGAACTTCTGGGCGCACTCGCCGAGCATCTGGGCTTTCTTGATGCTGTCGATCCCCAGATCAGCTTCGAGATCCGCTTCGAGTTCAACCATCTCCGGCGGGTAGCCCGTCTGATCGACGATGTATTCAACAACGAACGCTTCGAGTTCAGCACGATTAGGCAACTTGCGTGGAACTGCCTCTTCGCTGGTCTCAGTCACAATGGCTACGGCTGGTAATACGGCAGCTGGTGTGGATTCAGCAGGCTGTTCTTCCGCAGGTGATGTTGTCGCTTTTGCGGCATCTTCGGTGAGGAACTTGATGATCGAAGCGAGATTCGGGAACTGATCGAGCGAAAGATCGGCGACTTCATTAGCGAGCCAGTGGAGTTCGAACTTCTGAGCGCATTCGCCGAGCATCTGTGCTTTCTTGATGCTGTCGATACCGAGGTCGGCTTCGAGATCCGCTTCGAGTTCGACCATCTCCGGCGGGTAGCCAGTCTGATCGACGATGTATTCGACAACAAACGCTTCGAGTTCAGCACGATTGGGCAACTTGCGTGGAGCCGCTGGAACCTCTTCGATCACAACGACTGGAGGGACGGCTTCTTCTTTCGCTTGAGCGGAGTTGAGAACTGGTGCTTTGCTCGTGACATCCGAAGCGTGTCCATTCTTCTCGAAGTGCCCGGAATGTCCATTTGTCTCAGCGAGGTCGCTGTGTGAAATGGCAGGTGAGTTTTGCGTTGTTTTCGGACTGGCCGATGTGACCACAGGTCGACCAGACTCGGCACGTTGCTGGATTGCCCGCAGACGATTTTCTTCTTTTCGTTTCGCGGTCGCGTCGAAATGAACGATACGTGGACGGTCTGTCACTTTTGAACCTGTGGTTGGTACGGTGGTCGTTGCGGGAGTGGGATTAATCTGGCTAGATTTCGTCTGACCAGGTTTCGAAACGGATGAGTTCGCAGCAGCAGGCTGAACTGTGGGCTTCTGTGGCTGCGAAACTGGCTTTTGAGCCTGTGCTGGTACTGGGGAAGCTGCCGCTTTCTGAGGCGTTTCAGCAGCCGGTGCGGCATTGCCGACAGATCCTTCATATTTGCTTCTGAGCGTGGATTGCCAGTCTGACGACGAATTGTCGCGAGGATCCATGGGGAGGCATTCCAACTGACCTTCGTTGGCTGTTTTCTGGATAAGTTGCGTGAGCACCTTTCGCGGCCCCACTTCGACGACCATGCCGACAGAAAGCTGTCCCAAGAGTTGAACCATCCCCACAAAGTCCATGGGGCTGACCAATTGCATCACGAGATTTTCGCGAATCTCTTCCGGATCGGTGACTTCTCGATTGCCGATGCCACTGATGACCGGAATCTGTGGAACAGAAATTGGCAAAGCTCGAATGCAGTCACGATAAGTGACAAGCGCCGGCTCGAGCAGTGGTGTGTGATAGGCAGCCGGGACTTTCAGAAGTCGGCTACCTATCCGGCGTTCCCGCAGGATCTTTTCGAATTGCTTCAAATCATCAATTGTTCCACCCAGAACGGTTTGTTCTGGTGAATTCATATTGGCAATGAAGACTTCGACTGGTGCTCTTGTCAACAAATGGCGCAACGTGGAAGCATCCGAAGAGACCGCGAGTAAGGTGCCCTGCTTGCCGGCAAACTCTTCCACCACATGCGATCGATCGCGTGTGGCTATGACCGCACTGCGGAAGGTCAGTGCTCCGGCGGCAACCAATGCAGGAAACTCGCCATAGCTGTGTCCGCAGACAAAATCTGGCTGAATACCGGCCGTCTTGTAGGCCGTGTAGTAGAGCAGATCGATGACGAGCATCGAGAGTTGAGCATTGAGAATGCTGTTCCCCGGGTCTGCGGACAGCGTTTCAAAATCGGGACAGTTTTC
This sequence comes from Planctomyces sp., assembly GCA_027483405.1. GTDB lineage: Bacteria > Planctomycetota > Planctomycetia > Planctomycetales > Planctomycetaceae > Planctopirus. The sequence goes on from JAIXUU010000462.1 coordinate 2,312, forward strand.
GAGTTTGAGGACTTCGTTGAACTCGGCCAGTTTCTGCCGGACTTCGGGATAATTTGCAATCAGGTCAGCGCCCATCCCTGCGTAGTAAGAGCCCTGCCCTGGAAAGGCGAGAGCCAGTTTGGACCTCCGTGACTGAGAGGTTATCTGCCTGGAAGACAGAGTCGCCGGGGCCTGTTTTGCAATAGCTGGTTGGCTGATTGCGACTGAAGGGGCGGCGGCCGGGCGGAGTGGCAGTTTCTGGGCACTTTCGAGAATCAGGCTGAAACCCGATCCATCGAGAGAGCTGTTGCTGATGGCAATCTGCCCCTTCTCTCCGGGGGCAGTCGCATAGAGCGGCATGACCTTCTGAGGAATCGCATGTGCGACAGGCTGAACTTCGGCAGTCAGCTTTTTGAGACCAAATTGCGGCGCGATTTGACCGTTCTGCAATTCGAGAATCGATTTGACAATCGAAGCGACTCCCGAGGCACCACGCAGGTAACCGATTTGAGGAGTCAGCGAACCGATCAAGGCTTGCGGCTGGCCGCTTTCCTGATCGATAGCTTTGGCCAGTTCGAGTTGGTTGAGATTGCGGTCTTTGCAATCGACACCAGAGACTTCAATCGCACCAATGGCTTTGGGTGACGTGTTGGCAACTTTGAGAGCCGTGTTAAACGACTCGCGCAGGGCACCAGCTTCATCGTTACGACGGTTGCACTGGCCTGTTCCACGAATCACTGCACGGATTGTATCCCCGTCACGTTCGGCATCTGCAAGCCGTTTCAGGACGAGAACGGCCACGCCTTCTGCAGGCAGAATGCCATCGAAATCGGCATCGAAGGCCGAGCGGGATTGACCTTTGCTCAGAAGATCTTTCTCGACGAGTTTTTCGAAGCTGTTGTAACTCATCGATTGATGGCCGGCAGCACACAGAACGAGATCTGTCGTGCCGGTTTCGAGCATGTTGATCCCCAGGTTGACAGCCGCCAGCCCGGAAACTTCCTCAGCTTCGAGGGCAAACGCGCCACCGCGGAAATCGAAGGTTTTTGAAAGTCTTGAAGCCAGAGTGCTGCTGGTGAAACTGCCAGTTTCATCCAGTAATGCCGGCAAAACTTTCAAGAAGTGCTTTTCATATTGAAGCAGAGCTTCGTCAATCTGATCTGGTTTTGTGCCATTCGCTTCCAGATGTTCTCGCAGCACTTTCTGGATATGTGGCAACCGCAGGCCCAACTGAAGTTGCACTGCAAAGTCACCTCCGAACATCGTTCCGACAATGACTGTGGAACGATGGCGATCAAAAGGCTTCTTTTCGTAACCGGCATCCGTCAGAGCCTGGTCAGCCGCATCGAGCAGCATGAACTGTAGTGGATTGGCATTCGCGACCTGTTTGGGTGGAACTTTATGCCGCTTCCAGTCGTAAACGAAATCTGCGACGTAACCTCCGCGCGATGTCAGTTCTGGTTTTTGTGACTTCTGCTCTTCGGCGAGGAGCGTAGAGGCCAAGGTGCTGTTTTCTTTCGGAAATTCGCACTTGGGGTCTTTACCGGCGATGAGAGCTTCCCACAGGGCGGCTTTTGTCAGAGCACCGGGAAGGATGGAAGCCATGCCAATGACGGCCATTGGCTGCTGAACCGGTGCCGGTGCAACGTTGCTGTTTGGCTGTGCCGATGGTACGGAAACTGAGGTCTTGGATTTTTCACCCGGCAAGAGCCCGTCATCGAGCACCATGTGGACATTGAGCCCGCCGATACCGAACGAATTCACGGCAGCCCGTCGCGGCATGCCCCCTGCTGGACGATCCCACTCTCTGGCGTTAGTAGCAACTTCAAAAGGTACGTTCTTCCATTCAATTTCAGGATTAGGCGTCTTGAAATTGATCTGGGGGGGGATCACGCCATGTTCCATGGCGAGGACAGTTTTAATAAACCCTGCGATTCCTGCGGCTTCGAGAGTGTGGCCGATATTGGCCTTCACGCTGCCAATCGGTATTTTTCGACCAGCCGGGATTTTGCCAGTCAGCACTTGAGCCAGGGACTTGAGTTCAGTGGCATCGCCGACCTGAGTGGATGTGGCATGACATTCGATGTATTGCAGCGACGCGGGGTCGATGTTCTTCGAGTAAGCCCGTTCGACAGCGAGAATCTGTCCTTCCTGGCGTGGTGCCCAAAGGCTTTTACCACGTCCATCAGAAGAGACGCCAATCCCGCGAATGACCGACAGAATTCGATCACCATCGGCCAGAGCTTTCGGGAGAGTCTTGAGAACAACCAGCCCGTAGCCATCTGAACTGATGAGGCCATCGGCGTCGGCATCAAAGGGTCTTGACCCGGTTCCACTGATGGACATGGCCATCGAAAACAAAACGAGACCAAACCATTTGCTATACGATGCCCCACCGGCAACGGCCATATCGATTTCGCCACGCGCCAAGGCGTAAGCCGCCTGGCTCAACGCCATCAGTGATGAAGCACAGGCGGCATCAATCACCAGCGATGGACCTTCGAAACCATGCACGCGAGAAATCAGCATGGCGGCATTCGCCGCTGCAAAATTCATCGGCTTGAGCGATTCTTCATCGGGAAATTGGGATCGCAGTTGATCGACCATACGGCGAGAAATCTCGGCCCGGGCGGATGGTGAGCAGCCTTTGAATTCGTCCTGCTTGCGGAGAATCTCCCCTGCAATCCCCACATATCTGGCAAAGGCTGCATCGCCCCCCAGGCAGCTGCCTCCGGAATGGCCGACGTAGACACCCGTTCGTCGGTAAGGAACTTTGGCAGGATCCATCCCCGCATGTTTCAGTGCCGATGAAGCCACTTCGCAAAGTGTGAGATGTGCTGTATCAGAAGTCTGCAGGTCTTTATCCGAGATGGGACAGATCTGTCGATTGACAGGTCGCTCGGTAACGACCCCTCCCAGATCGGTATAACAACGTCCGGGTTTCCCCTGCTCAGTATCAAAATAGAGGCTCTTATCGAGTCGGTCAGCAGGTAACTCGCGAATAGCGCTCGATCCCGATGAGATCAGCTTCCAGTATTCTGCGATACCGTCGCCACCGGGCATCCGGCATGAGACACCAATAACGGCGATGGGGGGAACCTGTACCATGGGAAACAGCCTTTTGAATTCATTTCATGTGCGATACATCCTTGCATCGGGCCCTCCGTCCTGCTGATGACTGAACGGATTCCTATCAGATGAATAAATCCAACTTATTGAATCTGTATACGTTCGTCGGTTTGACTTTAGAAATGGTTGCAGGGGCTGGTCAACAAGGTGAATTCAATCAGAGAGTTCTTGGCTGTAAGATCATTCACCATATGCATGTGGAAGCAAACTTATCGACTCTTCCGGTTAAGCGGGTTTTAACGATTGTTACTATATTATAGGATTTTACTGACTCTTCACTCATTTTGCCGTAGGTATAAACACTTGTATTGTGAATTGGGTGACAGGACTTGCATTAAACTTCCATAAACATGGTCTTGGTCACTCAGTGAGGTTCATCAGCGGCAATTGGAGACAATGATTCTCTGATCTGCTTGTGACCATAGAAATCTGCATTCTGGAAATCATGAATTCGCTGTCAATCAAACCAAAAACCGGACAATCCCAAGGGCGTTAATCTCCCTGAATTGGCCGGTCTGGAGTGGATGTAAGACGAGATCAATGATTGGATCCCGTTGCGTTAATCAATCGGTGATTAATCCGTAACGGTGTCGTGTCTGGGAAACACTCTGCTCACGCAACCAGTATCGAAGCTCCGTTGGGCCATGGGCTGTCAAAGGGGCATCAATCCAGTTGAGATCAAGATCTGCCGCAGCTTTAAAGACTGCTTCAGAGACAGCTCCGACAATTCTCAGAAATTCGGCCTGGCCTGCATGGTCTGCAAGACTCCTGAGAAAATGGGCTTCCGATTCTATCCTCGAATCGCTGATGATCAGCCGGACGCCCGTTAACTGCGCAGCCAGTTGAGCACGCTCAATCGCTTGAGAGGCCGTGGTTTCGTCGCAGATCCCGACTCGCAGGATGACACCTCGAAAGGGACGATAGCGGAAGTCGTTTCGTTCGCAATGCAGTTTCGAGGGATCATGACTGACACTGAACTGCTGATTCCAGGCTTTCTGATAGCTATGCTCAATTTCAACTGGTGAAACGAAGCTGTTTCGGTCGGTCAATCGTGTGAAAAGATGGGTGTAATTCGGGCCACCAGCTTTCGCACCGGGGCCAATACTTGATCTCTTCCAACCACCAAAAGGCTGCCGACGAACAATGGCTCCCGTTGTTGAGCGGTTGATGTAGACGTTTCCGGCCTCGACGCGATCTTTCCAGTAGACCTGCTCTTCTTGGTCGAGAGTATGCAGGCCGGCCGTCAAACCGAAGGATGTCGCATTTTGCCACTTGATTGCTTCATCAAGAGTGGTCGAGCACATGATTCCCAGAACCGGGCCGAAACATTCGGTGAGATGGAACCATGACCCGGGTTTCACGCCGAGTTTGATTCCCGGAGACCACAGGCAGGGATCGTGGGGGCTTTGGACGGGTTCCAGCAGCCATTCTTCTCCTGGTTCGAGAGTCGTTAGGGCTCGATGTAATGCGGGGCTGGCCGGGCGAATCAGCGGTGTGACAACACTGCGGCGATCAGTTGCCGGGCCTACGAATAGGCTGGATGCAGCATCGCGCAATTGTCTGCGAAATGCTGGATCGTGATAAATCTCCTGATCGACAATCGCGAGGCTGGCTGCACTGCATTTTTGTCCTGAATGTCCGAACGCGGATTTCACAAGATCTTTAATCGCCAGTTCACGGTCTGCCTGAGCAGTGATGACCATGGCGTTCTTACCACTTGTTTCAGCATATAGACGCAGCGATGGCCGCCAGTTGCGGAACATCTGTGCGGTTTCCCATCCACCAGTCAGCACGACGGCAGCTACGCGAGTGTCAGTGATCAGCGCTGTGCCGACTTCACCGTCTTCACAAGGAAAGAACTGCAGGATATCCCGGGGGACGCCAGCCTCCCAGAGTTGACTGGCCAGCAGGTATGCCGTGACCGCAGTCTCTGGAGCCGGTTTGAGGATGACGCTGCAACCCGCCATGAGAGCAGCGAGAACTCCTCCAGCCGGTATTGCATAAGGAAAATTCCATGGAGGAGTGACAACCACCACTCCCAGTGCTTGCGCCTTCATCGAGGCAGGAATCTCAAATTCCATCGCATAATAGCGCGCGAAATCGATCGCCTCAGAAATCTCGGCATCTGCTTCCCAGATCGCCTTTTTGGCTTCCTGCTGCATGCAGGCGATCGTACGGAAACGATCCTGTTGCATGACGTTTGCAGCTGTTTTGAGAATCTCCCGGCGTTCTTCGATCGTTCTCGATTCCCATGCCGGCTGGGCAGCAACCGCCTGATCGAGCACGAGATCAAGTTCGGCCAGTGGCGGTAAGACCGGGTTTGACCAGTTGGCAATGGCCTGATTGAGTTGTTCGCGAACATTGGGCTGAGTCCAGTCGCTGTCTGGCTCGTTTTCAAAGGTCGACATCGTCTGCGGATCGTGGCGTGGTTCGATCCGTCGAGAGAGAGCACTCACGGTTGTTCGATGGTTCCAGCCGTCTTCAAATCGTTGTTTCTGCTCATTCCAGGTGGGTGAATCTGGTTCGAGAGAAAAGGCTGCTCGCAAGAAGTTTTCGGGTGCCGTGTTCTCATCGAGGCGGCGAACCAGGTAGGACATGGCACTGAAAAAATCAGCCTTTTGCACGACGGGAGAGTACAGCAACAGGCCATGGGCTTCATCACGCACCACCCGCGCCTGGTGGTTTGCCATCCCTTCCAGCATTTCGAGTTCGACACGATCGGCTGTCCCCAGGCGTTCGCGCAGTTCCAGCGAGAGTGCAATATCGAACAGATTGTGAGAGGCCACGCCCAAACGAACATACTCGGCATGTTCGGGCTGGCAGCCATATTCGAGCATGCGGCGGAAGTTGGCATCTGTATCGGCTTTGGTGGGATAGGGCGCCTGATTCCAGCCGTGAAGTTCGGCTTCGACCTGTTCCATGGCCAGATTCGCCCCTTTGACAAGGCGAACTTTGATGTCTTTGCCACCAGATTCAACTCGTTTTCTGGCCCATGCCGTCAAGTTCTGCTGGGCTGCGAAAGAATCCGGAAGATAAGCCTGAAGCACGATGCCGGCTGATAGATGACGAAACTCGGGCTCATCGAGCACGGTTTGAAACGCTTCGATGGTAATCGCCAGATCTCGATACTCTTCCATATCGAGATTGACGAATTTTCCTTGTGGAAGTGCTGCTCTGAAGATTGTTCTCAGTCGTTCGCAGATCTCGCTACGGGTTTCTTCCCAGGCAACGATATTCACCTGGCTGAAAATAGCAGTGATCTTGACCGAAACGTAGTCGACAAGTGGATTGGCCAGATACCCAAGAATGAGCTTTAGGCGGTGTTGCGCTTCTTCCTCACCGAGAATTGCCTCTCCCAGGTGGTTTAGGTTGCAGCGAAAGCCCTCGCTGTGGCGAGTGGCAAAGTGCCTTTTGAGTTCACTCGGTGTGGCATCGAGAATGACATTCGAGCTTTCGCTTTGCAGTCGGCTCGTCACTAAAGGCATGACGAGCCCCGGGGCAATTCGACTTGCAAGAGAGCCCATTTGCATCAGGCAGCGATCAATCCACGGGAGATATCCGGGAATACCAAACCTGTCTAATGCCGCTTGCCACCTTTGGGCCTGTCGGGCTGGCTGATGGCTGCGAAAGACTTCGTCAACCATCGCCAGCGTCAGCGACTTACCGGCACGGTCGTTCATCATGCCGGCCACATTTTGGGCGGCTTTCTTTTCGGCCGAGGTTTGCGCCAGGCGGGATTTGACCAGCAGTTGCTCGGCGCGCTGAGTCACGCTCTCCATGAAGGAAGCAGAATCAATCAGATTGACGGAAAAATCAGGGGGGGTGAGTGTTTTCATAATCGGAATGTTACCCTGAAATCCGATGATGGTCGTGTGGGAATTCGCCCTGTTGCGACGCCGAATTTATACAATGAATTCCATCGGTCGACGTTTTAGATGTATTGGCCGCTGAACCCGGATGATTCTGTTTCAACGAATTGACGCTCCTCATGGCAAGAACCTCTCACGCAAAAAATCTGCGGAATGAACTTTTGCGGGATGTTCCCGGATTAGCTGCCGCCGAAATGCTCTTTGATGCGCTGGGAGATGTGCTCTTCTGCGTGAAAGATGTGGAGAGGCGTTATGTGGCTGCAAATTCGGCTTTTGTTCGAGCGGCCGGATTGAGGACTTTGAGCGAGTTGTTAGGAAAGACGGCCCAAAGTCTCTTTCCATCAGCTCTGGCCGCTGGCTATGAACAACAGGATGACGCAGTACTGTCCACCGGGATGCCAGTCCATAACCGCCTGGAAATGGTAACGCGGACAGATGGTGCGATTGGCTGGTTTGTCTCTCAGAAAATTCCCGTCAGTGATGTTTCCGGGAAGATTGTGGCTCTGGCGGGAATCTCGCGGGATCTCGCGACGCCTGCCGATCAGGGACAATCTTTGAATCCGATGGCTGAGGCACTCGACGCGTTGACGAATGACTTTGCTGAGCCGCTGCGCGTGATGGAACTGGCGGCTAAATCGGGTTTATCGGTCAGTCAGTTTGAGCGAAAAATTCGAGAAATGTCGGGCTTATCACCAAGGCAATTGCTGACAAAAGCGCGCATTGAGGCAGCCGCTATGGCCTTGAGGCAATCGGCGATTCCTTTACGAGACCTGGCGATCGAGTGCGGCTTCTACGATCAGGCGTCGTTCAGCCGACAGTTTCGCGAAGCCACGGGAACTTCACCCGGTGAGTATCGCAAAGCCTTTCAGCGGGAAACTCAGGCTGAGAAGAGGTCATTCAAAACTCAATGAGAAGGCTTCTCAAGGTTCCATCATCAAGTTTGGCGAGGCTTCACTTCGAGAATCCGGGCCTTCACTGACGATGAGCTTGCCGACGAGTTGCTCATCCGGGAAAAAGCCCATCAGGTAAGTGTGACGCCCTTGTCGAATCGTCACTTTCTGGCTGGAAGACCCGGGATACTTCAGGTTGCCCCTGACTCCCCTGAGCTGCACCTCATGTTCACCAACGGGTAGTGAGACTCTGGCCACTTGAATCTGATCTGGCAGCAGCGACCAGCAGCGGGTATCGGCAGTTTCCGTCGCTTCCCAGGCCACCCCCAAGGCGGAAAGCCCCACGCTGGCTGCCGACCAGGGGGAAGCATCGACACCTTCTTTAGCGGCGTAGATCACACCTTTTTTGATGACTCGACGGGCCACGGCTTCAGCAATCACACGCGGGAAATGGGCATCTGCCTGACGCTGGGCCATCTCGCCAATATCAAGGAGCGTCGCTGTTTCAGCAGAATGCTGGCCATTGACCACCAGTTCGACAGCTTGGATCGACGGTGTAAAAGTTCGTACTTTGGGAACTTTGACCGGTGCTAAAGTGGGTGGCAAACCCCGGTTCGAGTTATTTGAAATGATGCGGTCAGCAATCAGAAGTGAGGCCTGAGTAGCGATCTCAGCGACTTCTTCTTTGATGGGGCCGCGGCCCACCATGGCAAAGAGATACAAAGTTCCTTCGCCAGGGCGATGAGGCGATTCGAATTGTGCCCGTTGCAGATCGCTCTTGGCATCGCGAAAATCGGGTGCCCAATTAGCGACTTGAATTCGTGCCTGAGCAGCTTCATCCAGCGTAAGCGGAGATTCTTCAGCCAGCATGGCGCGAATGTAAGGGCCGATGGCCACTTGCTTGAAGGCCAGAATTTCGGCTTCCTGCTCCTCATCGCGGGATTTGATCCGATCAATGATCTGCTGCTGCTTTTCGATGGTTTGCAGGGCATATGCCCCGGCATCTTCACCACCATGCATCAGACTGCTGAGAGCGAGAAAAGTACGGATCAATACCTTCTCGTAATCCTCACCGGCATAGGCGCGAGCATTGCTGTCCGCCAGCAGATTGCCGACTTCATCGGCTAATGAAACCTGCTCGTAATGATCAAATCGATCCCGTACTGTTCGCAGAAGTCGTTCGGCCGACTGGGGATCGCCTTGTGCCAGTTCGATGATCGCCCGATCCAGCTCTTTGACATCGTTATTCCGTAAACGCCGATCTTTATGCCGGTCAATTTCTTCCATAGCCACAGGCAGATTGTTGGAGTAGAACGATTCTCGAATCGCCATCGCCCGGGCAGAGTGCGAAGCACAGCCTGAGGCCAGCCACAGCATAGCCCCCTGCAAGAAAATCGTCGCAAGAATGCGATATCGCTCTTTCAGCAACAGCCAGCTCATGACGAAATGACCGGGAGGAATGGAGAGTAGTGGCAATCCACGAGATGAGATTTCTCTCTCATCGATCAACCATAGTTCTTGAGCTTGCCCAGTTGCGATTTGTGATATCCCTTGCGGATCTCAGCCGATTCTTTATCAGCAGTTCCGTTATCTAGGTTGACCAGCTCAAGCGTTAACAGATAGTCACGTTGATAGTTTTTCTCGTTGCTGCGTGTGGTGCCTGAGGTAATGGTTGCAAAAAGTAAATAGTCGAACGGCTGTTCCAGCTTTTCCATGGTGGCGACGAACGTGCGACGACTGCTGGGCACAAACAGATCATCGGGGCGAAGACCGCACTGTCGGAGGCCCGCTTCGACGTACCTCTGATTGATGACTTCAAAGCTTTCTGACGAGTTAATGCACGAATCGATCTTCTGATAGATCTGGGCTTTGAAATCACCGATTTCTTCTGAGCTTTTGTTTTCAACTCCCGCGAAGCAGATTTTCTTTCGCAGAGGAAACGCCATATCGCCACCACTGGTGGGAAGCACAATTTCCTGCCTGCCAAGGAGCTGGCCGACGGATGTCTGGATCAGGGGTTCCCACGTTTCTGCGCCAGCCGTATGGCTGCCCACCATGTCTTTGTCGTCTTCGGAAAGGATATGTGCCACCTGTTTGTTCCGGCATCCAAGCTGCGCGGCTGCGAACGAGGTAATGGCCACCCAACCGGTATGAAGAAACGTACGACGTCTCATGATCGACCTCTCTGTGAGCTCCGGGGCAGAGCGTCGAGTTCAGATTGTTATCTGAACCATCAGCTCACTTTCACATGCGAGAGTTATCACAAGTTCATCGCCAGACAGAAGACGAGAATGGACGTGGCTCAGGTTAAGTTGCGGCGGAATCTGCCGCTGGTCACACGGTGAGCCTCTTCATGCAGTATCACCGGGTTAGGATTTCTTCGGCACGAGAAATTGAATGGCCTGTGTCAGCAGTTTCGGGAATTCACTTCCGCGAAAATCATCAATGTGTCCGAGTGACGTGTAGAACGAGGGGCCGCCATCTGCACGCTGGAAAAGCCAGGCGACCGGTTGGGGTTGTTCGATCGTTTCTGCCCTGCCCCACACAAGAATCGTCGTTTTTTCTTCCAACGGTAGAACCTGATAGAGGCTGCCACCTGTGCGAAAGCTGTTGATCGGCAGCCCTTGAAGAATGGGATGATGCGCCTGCTCAGAGACGATGGTGGCA
>JAIXUU010000319.1 GCA_027483405.1 Planctomyces sp.
AGTCGTCTGCAGTGAAGCACGTCCCGAGCGTGTCGAACTGGAAAAAATGCTCAAAGAAGCCGATGCCGCAGCGTAATTCTGGAAATTTGAGTTTGTATTCAGGAGATTGAACTATGGCTGGTGGTGGTGGAGGAGCATGGAAAGTTGCCTATGCCGACTTCGTCACCGCGATGATGGCGTTCTTTCTCGTCATGTGGCTGGTAGGCCAGAGCAAAGAAGTGAAAACGGCTGTGGCGCACTACTTTCAACCGCCACCCGGTGCTGCTGCCGCCGAGCTGGATCCCGATGTGGAGCCATCGCTCTTTCCGCCGCGTGCAGAACTGAAGATTTTCCACGACATCGAAAAGACGCGAAACGTGGGGACAATGGTCCTCTTTGCCGAAAAAGCCTATGCGCTCGATGAATCGGCCATTAATCAGCTCGAAGCATTGCTGCCCGATCTGCTGGGGAAACCCAATAAGATTGAAATTCGGGGCCACGCATCTCGCCGCGAACGTGCCGACACTCAAACAAAAGAAGATCCCTGGCAATTGTCGTGGATGCGCAGTCAGGCTGTTAAAGATTTTCTGGTGACTAAAGGTGTTGAACTTGGCCGTTTGCGGCTCAGCCAGGATGGTGCCGAAGAACCTTACAGTGCGAAGAAGCTCGATGCTGAACATCAGGCCCAGAATGCTCGTGTCGAAGTCTTTCTGATTGGTGAGCTGGCTCGCAAATATCGTGAAAGCCCAGACGAGCCGGGCGGCTTCTTCGGCAAGGCTGATCCCTCACAGGTTCCACCTGGACAAAGCCTGCACGCGAAGCCCAAGACTGATAGTCACGCACCGGAAAAAGCCGCGGGTCACGGTTCATCGGGGCATGGCTCTTCAGGCCACGGTTCATCGAGCGGCCATGGAGCGAAAAAGGAAGCTTCTGGGCACGGTTCTTCGAGTCATGGTTCCAGCAGCCATGGGGCGAAGACGGAGACCAAAAAAGTGGAGCCTAAGAAGTCGTCGGGTCACCATTGATTTGGCGAAAAACTTATTGGAGTGTTGTTTCGCTTACTTGGTCATAAGTTGGACAGCGCTCACCACCGAGCGATGATCTGACGGGTAGGGGACGACCACCACGTCTGCCGCCTCTTTCGATTCGCCCACGACTTGCGAAATGAGGACTTTGCCACCTCCCTGACGCATCAGCACAAAATCAATGCGATCATGGCGGTCTTTGGGATCGGTGATCTTTGTGATCGGTGTCCAGGTGATTCCAGGAGCAGTGACAGGATCGGGATGGGCTTCGCGGTAGGTGTCAATGAAGCCTGTCTCTGCCATCATGCTGGTCGATGGCCATTTCACAGCGATCGGGCAGCGGCCAGCCTTTTCAGCCGCTGCTGTCCAATCCCAATGCGATGGCTCATTGAAATCGCCAGTCACAAAGACTGTGGCGTCAGCGGGAACTGTGGCTTTGATATCAGCAATCAGACGCTCGACCTGCTCACCGCGGGCCTTTTTCGCGAAGTCGATCGCTTCCTGCTCGGTCTTGATAAACGGGTAATCGCCGTAAGGAATATTCAGCAATTGATAGGGCTGGTACGGAATATACATAAGGTGGGCATTGAACAAATACAGCTTCGTACCACTGGGATGTTCAATTTCGACACCCCATTTTCCCGGTGAGGCTTTGCCAATGGGATAGCGGCTCAAAATCGCTGTGCCTCCACCCTGATCGAAGTAATTCCAACCGAGGATTTGAGCAATCTCCTTGGCTCGATCAGGCCGAGGTTGTCCGCCGGCCGCATAGCCACGCGTCTCCTGCAAACCCACCAGATCAGCCCGGGCTTCGCGAATCACCCTGGCGGTCTGTTCCAGCGGTTGCTTCCCGGCATCACCTCCATGCCACAAGTTGTAGCTCATCACACGCACCACGGGTGATTCCGCCTGAGTCACCGTAGAGGAGAGGAGTAGCCAACTGAAACCTGCGATGAATAAAGACTGCTTCAGTAATCTCGAAATCGACTGCCCATTCATGAAAGCATTCCTCAGAAAACATCTCAGGCCAGAGATTCAGCCTGCCATCAACTCGTAGCGTTAGAAGACAACAGTGCCTTGAGTCAATCCAACAGGCTCAATGTCCTACCAAAGTTCTTCCTGGGGGAACACCAGTTTTGATCACAATTTTCAGGCACTGGCAGGAAATTCATCAAAGTTGCATGTGCTCTCAATCAATAGGATTTACCGGCCATCCGTTCAAATAAAAACCGTTCGACAACCGTGGTTGTCGAACGGAATCAAAGGTGAATCGATTGCAAATTCAACCTACTTGATGTCAAAGACTTCCGTGGTTTTCGCTTTGCCGGCTTCCATGCTGGCTCCACCCACAAACACCAATTGATGCTGGTTGATGGGGAGCATGCGGTGGAAGAAACGAGGTTTCTCCAACTGGTAGACCTGATCCCACTGGGAACCATCGGCGGAGAGCTTATAGACTTTGCCCGACATCACACTCACGAACAGATGCTGATTGATGGCGAATGAAGAGTTGCCAAAGCCTTCCATACCTTCGCCAGGTAGAGCAGGCCCCGAACTCCACGAATTCGTGGCAGGATTGTAGATGGCAACTTCTGTCGTCGGACCACCCTGATTTTTCATCCCACCGATCACATAGAGCTTCCCCTGATGCTCGGCGAGGGAAAGTGCTCTGCGCAAGAACGGTGGATTTGCAATTGGCTGCCAGACAGGAGGATTCGCCGAAACATCACACTTCCAGGCCGTTTCGTGCCACTGTGCTTCCTTGCCACCCCCATTGAGATTCCAGCCACCGACGACATAAATCGTCTTGCCGATCACAGCAGCATCCAGCGAAGAGCGTGGCTCAGGAAGTGCAGGCAATTCGATCCACTGCTTACTGGCAGCGTCCCAGCGGGCAAAATCGCTGGTGCTTTTCAGAACTTCCTTCTCTTCCTTGCCATTATCAGCCACAAAACCGCCCATGCGGTAGAGGTCATTTCCCACGGCGACCATCGCCAGACCAGTTCGCTCTGGCCCCTCTCCCACCACTTTCCATTCGGAAGGCTGCTTGATGTTCAGCGCCAGCAGTTCTCGCGATTGATCTTCCTTCGCGTAATGATGGGCACCACCCGCATGACCTCCGTAGACATAGACCACATCGCCCACGACAGCTCCGCCAAAGCTGGTGATGCCGCGAGGAAGTTCTGGCAAAGCCTTTGATACGGCGGGTTGAGTTACTTCAGCCTCAGGCTTAATGAGCAGTGAAGTCGTGCTGTAGATCCGAATCGATTTGTATTCTTTATCCCCCAGCTTGCCAGGTTCTTCCAGAGCTTTTTTGACGCGAATGGAATAGAGCCCGTTGGCCAGTGTTCCCAGGGCGAGTTCTCCCTGAGCATTGGAAACGCCTTCTTTGCTGGCTGAAAGATCGCCACCATCGACAGTCACTTCAATCCCTTCGGCGGGCTGACCTTGCCAGTAGGTACGCAGCAGGAAGCCATCTCCTGAGCGTTCGGCGACAACTTCCAAAGGCAATACAGCCGCATCGCCAATCACCTTGCCACCTTTGCGGTTGGCAATCGTTTGCGAGCGACCGCAATATCTCAACAGGTAGGGCTCGGCTCCGCCTTTTGACATCACGCCGTAATCGAGAAAGACACCGGCGTTGGTCGATTTGGGAGAGAAGGTGGCTTCCAGAGAATTTTCCCCTTTTTCAAACTTGAGGGGACTCACCTTGACGGCATCATCATGGAGGTTTGCTTCCCAGAGCTTGGCCCCGAGGATTTTTTCCAGGAGTGCTGGATTATCAGGGGCTGCTTCTTCGGAGAAGTAAACATGCACTTTGCCATCGGCTGACTGGTTGGCATCCACAACCCACAAGAAGTGGGCCTGAGCAATCAGCGGAACCGCGAGGTTCAAGGCTAAGGTGGCGATTACGATTCCCCCACTGCGAAGGCCAGCGAAGAGGTAACTACGAGTAAACATTGATATGCACTCCCTTTTGGAGGTGGAAACAGTAAACATCAATTGATTGTGGACTCGTCGAGGGGTTATGCCCACGAATCGAGTGACGACCAGAGATCGCGTTGTCTCAATCGCAGTTGGTCAACTAAGCCTGTGGTTATTGCAACTAATTTGCAATAGTGATTTTGGCCGGTTCGCCCTTGGAGTCAAATTCAAGCTTCAGTCGGTTGCTGCCTGTGAGCGAGACATTGAAAAACAGCTTTGAATTACGGCGAAAAGCGGCAGGGATCTTCACTTGATCGAGTGAGAATGGTTTGCCTTGAGCTGCTTTTGATCGTTCTATGGCCTCGGCTTCATCCACTTGATTTGGCAGGATCATGATCTGGTTTCTACCGGGAAAAGGTCCGTTGGTATGTGGTAAGGAAAACCTGCCGCCGATGATATTCGCCGTGGCTGTTTGGGGGGCCTGCGTATCGACAGAGACAAACGCGATGCTGGCGCCATCAAGTGGTTGCCCATCCATCAACACTTCGCCTGAAATCTCGCACCGCAAGGGATCAGGCGTGGCACTGGCGCTTTGCTGACAACCCAGATGACTGACCAGACTCAAAAAGAGAAATGTCAGAAGCCCACCATGAATCCAAAGTCTTAGGCTGGCGGGGATTCTGTTCTTTGGAAGTGGAATCGTCGTGGCTGCTTCCTCGTTTGAAGTTTTGTGCCGCGTGGTACCTAAGGCATAGCCATCAGGAACCAAAAGCGGCTCGTGTTGAGCAGGATTAGAACTCACTGAGCACCTCGCCTCCTGCTCTTGTGGCCAGGCCGTCGAGGAGTGCCTTGTCAATGTTATAGCTGATGAATCGGACAGAACCGTCTCCCAGCGCGAAGTGGAGGCCGCCGGTATGGTCGCTGCGCCACATGCCGGTGGTAGTGCCCGTACCGACAACAACACCGATGGGGTAGGCCGTTGTGCCGGTTGTCATGCTGGCATAACCCAAGCCCCAACGATGATTGCCCCAGCGGGGTTGTCCTGCTTTGGCGGGGCAACTGGATGGTGAGGATGTCCACAAATATTCGGCAAGCCGGAAGTTGAATTCTCCAATAAGAAGAGTGTTGGAAAGGCCATCGGTGATGTCGCGAAAGGGGATGCCTCCGACTGTGACATTCACATCGTCATGGGCGAATGTTCCGTTGGAACCGGAGCCACGCAGCAGGGAACCTGCGCTGACGCCATAACTGGTGGGGGCACCGACTTCACCGGGACAGCCAGGATCGGGAACTTCTCGCGGCAGAACCATCGTGGGACAGAGGAACGCGGGGATCCTCTGGTTGATCACCGCCACATTCACTGGATCGGTGTAATAGCGACTGAAGTCGTACTTGTTGTAGGCGTTCGCCTGATCGATGTATGGTAATGCCGCCGTGAACGCACTCTTCAACTGATTATCGAACCCCGGTGGCAGCCGGTTGGCGACATCGTGATAGTTGTGCATCGCCAGTGCGATCTGCTTCAAGTGATTGCGGCACTGCGTCCTGCGGGCGGCTTCTCTCGCCTGTTGAACGGCTGGGAGGAGCAGAGCGATCAGAATGGCGATGATCGCAGTCACCACCAGAAGTTCGATCAACGTAAATCCGCGTCGCGGCAGCAAATGTCGCATAGAAATCTCCACGCCTAAGGCCTTTGAAATGAAAGGCTCACTTCCCCATGAAGTGATGACCTCACAGGCTGGCTGGGAGAATCTCCTGGCTGGCAGAAAACTGAGACTGAGTCTCAGTGTCAGTATTATTCAGGCTGCCAGACTTTTCGCAACTGTCGCTTTGAAAAATCTGCGATCTCCTGGATGAAAGAGTCGCAACTGTTTACCAGCCTTGTGGTTACAAAAATAGAGTTTGCGCGGCTAAAGCGACTGTTCCTCGCGATCCAGCGCCAACAGCCGACGATCTGCATTGAAAGTCGGGACTGGAAGGGCACTTGCCTTCTCAAAAGCAGAGGCACGATCCAGCCCTTCTTTCCGTGTGGCGACACCTCGAAACACCGGTAACCCGCGTTTTGTCGCCAGAATCTCGCGGCGTGTTCTGCCGCGCGGTGCATCAGGCCATGGACCAGGGATCGCTTTCAACTCAAAAAAGGCAGGAACCACCTGCTCCATGTACTGCCAGTAAGCTGGATGATCTGTCTGCAGGATCAACTCGCCTCCTGGCACTAACGCCTGATGGGCCATCGCCAGAAACTCAGGCGTCACCAGTCGCTTGGCAATCAGATGCTCTTCGTAATAGGGCTGTGGGTGATAGATGCAGATCTTCGATACAGAACCTGGGGGCACGAACTGTGCGAGCAGTTCCTTCCCGCCAATCACGGCAAATCGAAGATGCCCCAATCCTCTTTGATTGGCACGCCTCGTCGCATAGCGAATGACGACGGGCAGGATATCAACACCCAGGTAACAGAATTGAGGCTCGACAATCGCGTGCCACAGCGTACTGCGCCCGTTGCCGCAACCGAGATCGAGCACGACACCCTGCTTCTGTTCCAGCGTCTGTCCAAACACTTCATGCCAGTTCAATAGACCGGAAGTTGGGAGAGCTTTGATGGCTGTTTTGACCCACTGGTCAGGGGGAAGAATCTCACCGGGGATGGGAATGCCTAACTCTCGCTCAATCCGCCGACTTTTTTCGGGCTTTTCTCTCCGGGGCTTTCCCTCAGGTAATGCAGGCTGCTGATGGGAGAGATCGTGCACAGGCTCGACTCGATTTTCCGAAAGCTCTGGTGATCTGGGAGATGGCGGATTCTGTACTGGTTCGTCGGATCCTGTCATCTCGGCCACGTCCTGATGAAGCTTTCGCAATGATTTGTAAGAGCATGAGGGATAAATTCCCTCCTGCGTTCTTGAGTTTACCTCCGGGCAGGCTCATTCTGCGATGGACACCAGAAGATTGTTCTCCCGCCAGATCGACAGGAACTCATCCCATGAAAGATTGTCTTTACACAAGTTACCCCGGTCGTCAGTCAGCATCTGCATGTCATTGGATGTCCGGTCGAACCTGCTGGTTGTTGCTTCTGGGAGCCAGTGCCGTTTTGTGGCATGCCGTGGCGTATCTTCAAGTGGAAGTGATGGCTGCTCCACCAACGGTCATCGACAACCCGGCCACAATCCCTGCGGCACCGCCACAGACCGCCACGGTTCCACAGGCAGAGCGATGGAACAAGGAACTTGCCGCTTTCGACAAGGAGAACACTATGCATCCTCAGCGCACGGGCAGCCTTGTTTTCTGCGGCAGTTCCACCATTCGATTATGGAAACTCAAAGATTCATTTCCTGAATACTCGCCGATCAATCGCGGGTTTGGAGGCTCCCGATATGACGATCTTGTTCGCCATGCGGAACGCATTCTGAAGCCACTCCAACCGGATGTGCTGGTGATCTATTCGGGCGATAATGACATTGCTGCCAAGCAGTCCAGCGAAGAAGTCGTGCAGAACTTCGAGAAGTTCCATACCTGGGTTCGTACCGCATTACCCGAGACGAAAATCATCGTGCTGGGGATCAAACCCAGTGTTAAGCGCTGGGAAATGATTGAATCCATTCGCGAAACCAACAGTCAACTGGCGAAAATCTGCGGCAAAGACCCCCAGGCGACCTTTATCGATACCGAGACGGTGATGCTGGGGGCGGATGGCAAACCCATTCCGGAACTATTCGTGGCCGATGGGCTGCACATGAGCGAAGAGGGCTATCGCCGTTGGGCACAATTACTGAAACCTTATCTGGCAGTGATTCATCCTCCCCAGGCAAGTGCGATTACCGAGTGATTTGTCTCAGGAATAACTCTGCTTGTCATCGTGAACTCAGGCGATCTCCATATGGCAAAACTTATGCAGGTCTGAATTCCCCCAATCGATGAAATCCATGTGAAGATCGCATGGAGGCAATTGCGGCGTCATCTGCGAAATGTAGAGTGTGGCCGGGCCAAGCTGCGAATGGCCCGAGGCTCGCTGCGGTTGGTTGTCTCGCATTGGAGTGCGAGTCATCGAAATCGAGTATGGGCCAGATGGTGCGATTTCTCGCTACTGGGGACTTCGAATATGACCTGTTTTCAATTGCCTCTGCCATTAGTGCACAGCACTGGTTCTCGCAAGCTGTTGAGAGGGCTTTTGCTGGCTGTGGGCATCATGAGTCTCTGGGGTTGCGATCAGATCAATCCGCCCGCGCCAGAAGTGAAGCCAGTCATTGGCTTCAAGCGAGATGACGATGAGCCGGCACCACCACCTCAGGTGACACCACCGCCTGCAGTGGTCGAGGCACCGGCTGAAATGAAGGAACCCGAACCACCTCCGGCCCCTAAAGTCTTCACAGCTCGACTCTCCGCCTGGCGTATAGTTCCGACTCAGGAAAAGGGGGTAAATGGTCTGCTCTTCACGATCGAGTTCGAAGCGTTGGAGCATCTCAGCGAAGTGGTCCTTGCGGAGGGCTCCATATTTGACAATCGCAATCAGGAAATTCGCCTGTTGCCGATTCGCGATGGAAATTATTTCCGAATCACCAAATTTGTTCCAAAGGCCTCTGCTGCTGGAGCACCTTACTCCGCCGTTCTGTGGTGGAAAGGTGTTGATAACGGGCCATGGAAAGAGGCCGTTCGCGCCCGTCTGTAAATGAGATGAGTCTCCAGATTGTTCAACAGGAAGGTATCTGGCAGAAAAAGTTGCTGAACCTGACAATTTCAAAAGCAATCAGATAGATTTACGAAATTGAATTCGTGAGTATTTTGGTGTGATTTGAAGCCTGTCAGGACCTTATCTGCCCATGAGAACCCTCTTCGCCGGTTTACATC
Organism: Planctomyces sp.; assembly: GCA_027483405.1. Lineage (GTDB taxonomy): Bacteria > Planctomycetota > Planctomycetia > Planctomycetales > Planctomycetaceae > Planctopirus. Next base: position 8,772 of record JAIXUU010000319.1, read on the forward strand.
AGTTTCATAAAGAGGTTTACGAGAAGCAGCGGAATCTGTTCGAGAAACTGAGTTCTGGCCAGAAGCCTGTGGCTCTGTTTATTGGCTGCTCCGATTCGCGTGTCGTCCCTGACCTAATCATGATGACGAATCCCGGTGAGCTGTTCATTCTCCGTAATGCCGGGAATATTGTACCGCCGTTCGGAGCATCGACCGGAGGCGAAGCAGCCACCATCGAGTTTGCTGTCTCGGCCTTGAACGTGAGTGATATCATCGTTTGCGGGCATTCTCAATGTGGGGCCATCAAAGCACTACTGAACCCCGCTTCGACTGAAAAACTCCCCATGGTTCGACAGTGGCTCCTGCATGCTGAAACCACACGAAGGATCATGGAAGAAAACTATCCAGCTTTATCACCAGCCGATCGCTATGAAGTCGCCATTCAGGAGCATGTCCTCGTTCAGCTTGAAAATCTGCAGACTCATCCGGCTGTCGCTGTTAAACTCCAGCGAAATCAGATCGCGTTGCATGGCTGGATTTATCAATTGGAAACTGGCCAGGTGCATGCTTTTTCACCGAATACAGGTATTTTTGAACCTCTGATGGGTGACAAATCAATGGACTCCGCTGCTTTGGCACAGCCAGTCACTTCCAACGTGCTCAACAGCGCCACTGGAAGCACTCCACAGAATCCTCCTGCCTGAAGGTGGCCCTATGAATCCCTCTCCTCAAGCAGCAGAAAGTTCTGTCACAGAGACCAATCGACTGACGCCGGAAAAACTGCAGATCCGTTGGAAGGGGTTCGCACCGACAGTGGTTATTGTCAGTGGAATCGCGTTGGGCGGGCTGTATGCACTCGGTACTCGCGGCGGGACGCAAGGTCTGTGGATGATGCTGATTCTGGGAGTCACTCTGGGGCTGACGATGACAGCCGCCGGGATGAGTTGGGCCGGTACCATAGCACTGGCGGAAAATGCGAAAAGAGGCCTGCTGTTTGTGCTGTTTCCCCCTTACACGCTCTGGCGTGTCATCGTTCGCTACGACATCTTCTGGCAATCGATGCTGGTCTTCGTGCTGGGGCTGATCATTTCCTTTGGCTGTGTCTGGATTGCGTCCGAAGGCTTGAAATCACAGTTTCCCAGCTAATTCGGCAAGCACTCTTATTACTTCATGCCAATGACTCATTTTGAGACATCGGAAGATCCCCAGCCGCCACCGCCGGGCGTGTGGATGGTGAGAAGATCACCTGTTTCAACCTGCAGGGTTGCTTTGCCCCCCAGATCGATGGTTTCGCCAGTTTGCTGGCGTGTGAGAAGATTCTGACCCGGTTGTCCCGGCTCTCCACCGGCAGCACCGTAAGGACGGAAATCCCCTCGTCTTTCCGAAAGAATGGAGACAGAAAGAGGTTCCAGAAACTCGAGCTGGCGGGTGACACCATGGCCACCTCGACACTGGCCTGCACCGCCAGAACCCTGGCGAATGGAGAAGTTTTTCACTCTGAGTGGATATCTTTGTTCGAGGATTTCAGGGTCTGTCAGACGTGTATTTGTCATGTGCGAATGAATGGCATCTGCGCCGGGCCCTCGCGAAGTAGCCCCTGTTCCACCACAAATCGTCTCGTAGTAGCCAAAGCGATCATTGCCAAACGTGAGGTTGTTCATCGTTCCCTGGCTGGCGGCTGCGACTCCAAAAACACCCAGAAGGACATCGACGAGCCTTTGAGACGTTTCGACATTTCCCCCTACAACGGCTGCCGCGAGCTTTGGATCGTCGTGGGCCGGAGGGTTGAGTAGACATTCGGGTAGCTCAATCTCCACAGGTTCAAGCACACCACTATTGAGTGGAAAGTGCGTGTGGGCTTGATCGGGATGATACCATTCCACAAGACACCGAAGTGTGTACATCACACTGGCTGTGACAATGGCGCGGTTGGCATTGAGATTGCTTTTGAGAACAGGTCCGGTTCCTGTGAAATCGAGTTGGCAGGCAGGTGAGTTTGCCTTTTGATTCGATGAAGAATCCGATTTGAAAATGCGGCAGGTCAACTGGATCGGTGAGCCATCGTCGAGATGATCGATGAACGGGTACTCGCCGGGAGGGAGTTTCCCCAGCAGTTGGCGGATCATGGTGGAGGCAATCTGCTGTAGCTGGTTCAGGCATAGCTCAAAGTGAGCGATTGATTGCTCCTGTACGAAGTCGGCAACGAGTTGAGCACCACGGGTGTTCGCCGCAATTTGTGCCTGCAGATCGGCGAGGTTTTGTTCGGGCATGCGGGATGGATAGGGGGGAGCCTTCCAGCGTGCCATCAGGCCCGCTTCATCGAGCACGCCGCCATGCACAATACGCAGATTGCTGAGCAGCACGCCTTCTTCGGCAAGGCATTTCGAGAAAGGAGGCATACTTCCCGGCACGATCCCGCCAATCTCGGCATGATGCGCGCGATTAGCGACAAACCCCGCCAGATAGGGTTTGTTGTTCGCAGTCAGTGAAGAAATGAAGACCGGACTGATCACCGTGAGATCGGGCAGATGCGAGCCACCGGCAAAAGGATCGTTGGTGAGAAAGACATCGCCAGGTTCCATGTTCGGATGAGCCTTGAGTATGGCTTTGACCGATTCGCTCATGGCTCCCAGATGGACAGGGACATGTGGGGCATTGACGACAAGTTCACCCTGCCTTGTGAAAATCGCACAGCTGTAATCCAGTCGCTCTTTGACGTTGGTTGAAATGGCTGTCTGCTGGAGTTTGATTCCCATTTCGTCGGCAATTGAGGCCAGTCGCTGATGAAAGACCTCAATCTCGACCGGTGAAATCTCGGGAATTTTTTCGTTAAGTGTGGTTGCGGAAGAGTTTCTCAACTGCTGTTGTGATGGACTGCTTGAGCCGGTCTGGGCTGTTTTCTCTGGTTTTGAAATGAGTAACTGACCGCCGGGAAGTCGGCGGGCTTCATAACCTGTATCGACAAAAGTGGTGGTGGTCGTGTCGGTGATCAGAGCCGGGCCAGTGACGACATCATCGAATGTCAGTTCTTCCCGCGGCAAGCACGCCGCCTCATGCCAGTTCCCCGCAACCCATAGACGCTGTGTCCCCAAACGCTGTGGCGCTAAACATTGTGAAAAGGGAGATGATGAGTTGTTGCCAGTGGTGTGAGTGACTTCATGAGCTTTCTGAAGATCAGAATGGAATGAAATGGGTTCCCGGGTTGCCGAAAGTTCGCCGCGCAGCGCCACCAGTTCGAGTTGAGCGGCAGGGCGGTCATATCCGTATCGAGACCGATGCAACCGGCGGAACTGGTTTGCCAGATCGCTCATCGACAGATTTGTCAGATCTCCCGGCAAGCGAATTTCCAAGACGGACTCGGCGCCTGCATAACGGAGCGCGACATCCAGCCGCAAAGGTTTGAGTACCAGGCTCGGCAGATGTTCCTGCTCAATCTGTTGACGGAGATCTGCCTCCAGTTCACCAGCCAGTCTCAGGAGGTTATTCAACGTTTCTTCTGCTGCCTGACCACCACTGCTGGTCTCTTGCAATCGCTGGTAAATGGGGCGTTCGCCTCGGCGAGTCACGTTGGCCTGGCTGAGCCCATAGGCACACAAAAGCGCTGCCAGCGGATGAATGAGCACGCGTCGGATATTCAGCAATCGGGCAATACCGCAGGCGTGTTGTGGAGCGGCTCCACCAAAGGCCACCAGCAGATAATCTTCAGGTACTTGTCCTTTTTCGATGGAGATTTTCCGAATGGCACGGGCCATTGTGGCATTGGCGATTTCGAGATAGCCAGCCGCCAGTTCCTCAATCGAGGCGATCGGCTTTATCCCTGCCTGCTCAAAATTAATGACGCTATGCAGTTTCAAAAGCGTTTCGTGAAGTCGTTGCCTGGTCGCCTCTCGATCGAGTGGAAATGGAAACCGGGAAGTATCAATCCGTCCCAGCCACAGATTGCAATCGGTAATGGTTAATGGGCCGCCTTGTCCATAACAGGCCGGGCCCGGTGAAGCATTGGCACTTTGTGGCCCGACGACAAGTTGGCGACCGACAAGATCGCATATACTTCCGCCACCTGCTGCAACAGTTTCGATGGCCAGTCGATCACCAATCAGTTTGACTCCCGCTTTCACCCCTTCAAACTCTCGTAGGAATTCTCCCGCATAAATCGCCACGTCGGTACTGGTGCCGCCCATATCGATGCCAATGGCTTTGGAAAATCCAGCGTCTTCGGCAGCTCTGGCAAAGCCCACAACTCCTCCCGCCGGGCCACTGAGCACGCTGTCACTTCCACGGAAATTGTGGGCACTGACCAGTGTGCCGGCACTGGTCATGAGCCGCACCTGCCGGGATTGGGGAGAAGATGTTTGGTCTAGACCTCTTGAAAGACTGTTGAGATACGAACGGAGGACAGGAGTCAGATAAGCATTGAGAACTGTCGTCTCAGTGCGTGGAACAAGTTTGGGGAAAGGGGCTGTCTGATGCGACGTGCAGATTTCTATAAAACCAGCTTCTTTTGCCAGGTGAGCAACCAGCTGTTCATGTTGGGGGTACTTCCAGGCATGCAGGAATGAGATCGCAATCGACTGTATCCCCTGCTGGAGAAATTGTTGGAGCTGCTCGCGAATCTGCTGAGCATCTGGCGGGACGAGAGTTTCACCCGAGGCGGAGATGCGTTCGTCGATTTCAACCACCTGGCAGAAGAGCTGAGCAGGTTTTTCAATCTGTAAAGCGAAGAGATGAGGTCGTTCCTGTGATCCGATCCTGGGGAGATCGCCCAATCCTCGGGTCGTGAGGAGTGCCGTCTTTGCCCCGTTCCGAGTCAGCAGTGCATTGGTGCCCCGAGTTGTTCCCAAAGAAAGGTCGATCTCTGGCAAAGGTTGCGAAAGGGGCAGGCGAAGAATCTGGCGAATCCCACAAAAGGCCGATTCTTCGTGTGAGGTCAGTTCATAGAGTGTGCCTTCGCCGGGGATGACAGCCGAAACTGATGAATCCTGGGGCTGAATCGTGAATCTGGCAAAAAGAGTCGCGTGGCTTTCTTTCAAAGGATCGGAAAATCGAATCTGTTCATGGCGAACAATTTTTGAACGGAC
>JAIXUU010000421.1 GCA_027483405.1 Planctomyces sp.
AATGGTTGTACGACAGCACCAAATCCAGAGGTATCTGCTTGAGTACGGTCGTGAAGTTTTTGAGGGGGTAGCCGCTGACGCCGATAAACCTCACCTTGCCAGACTTTTGTACTTCCCGTAAAGCCGGGATCGTCTCGTCGATGACCTGCTGGACATCGACAAATTCAATGTCATGGCAGATCATGATGTCGATGTGATCCGTCCCCAGTCGATGCAGACTGACATCCACACTTTCACGCACACGCTTTGCTGAAAAATCGAAATGATTCGAATCGTATCGCCCCAGTTTCGTCTGGAGAATGTACGAGTCGCGCGGAATCTCCCGGAAGAGAATTCCCAGCAGCACTTCCGACATCCCGCGCCCATAAAACGGCGCCGTATCGATGAAGTTCATACCCTCGTCGAGTGCGACCCGAACGGCCTGCATGGCCTCGGAGACGTCCACTTTACGAAACTCCTGCCCTAACGATGAGGCTCCAAAGCCGACCACAGGTAGCTTAAGTCCTGTCTTACCCAATTCGCGATACTGCATCTTCGTTCCTGAATCTGACAGGTATGTCTTTGTTGAAACAGTTTATGCACGCACAATTCACGCAGCTTATGGCTGACGCACACCGACTTTGAGCAATAGATTCGCCCAGAGTGCCACATCGCCGGTTTGGATCGTCAGGACATGGTCGGTCGATTTCACCTCTTCGTAGAAATCCCACTTGGAGATCGGCGTCAACGGAATCGAAAGACCGGCAGCCGCCATTGTGGCCGAAAATTCCTTCCACACCGGGGGATCACCCAATTGTGCATACGGGTCATCGGCAGGGATTCCCATGGTATGCACATGATCGATGGGAATCGCAGAAAGTATCGCCTCCAGCACCTGGTTTACCGTCACCAGCCCCGGCGACAGATTCAACGAGATGAGAGTTCCGTTAGGCCCCATAGTAGTTGACGCGGGGTAATTACCATCAGCAATCAGGATCCGGGCATGATGCCCCGCCCGCCCCAGGACAGCCAGAATATCGGGATGAATCAGTTTCGATTTGAGCATTTTGAAAGGTTTCGTCTGGAGAGCAGGTTCAAGCGACTCAATCTCGCTGATCAAAACATAATGATCTTTGCCTCGCGATGAAAGCTGGCGATCTTTCCCACGACCAACTCACGCACCGGGCGAGTCATCAGTGGTAATTTCTGGAGGAGAAGCCGGTGGATTGGTCGCGAGCCTTCTCATTTCCCGAGTCAAAAGCTGGTCGAGGGCCTGAGCAAAACGCTGCTTGTCTTTCACACCATAAGGTGCCGGCCCACCTGTCAATAATCCCGCTTCGCGCAGTTGATCATTCAAATCGCGCGCAGCCCGGCGTTCGCCAATCGTTTCCTGCGTACAGAGATAGCCGTGAAAATCGATGACGAACACGCCTTGAGGAATCAGGTCAGACATCAGCGGAACATCACTGGTGATTGCCAGATCGCCTCGATTGGATTGAGCGACAATGTATCGATCAGCCACATCAGGCCCGCCGGGAACAATCTGCAGTTTGACGAATCGATTTCCCGATGGCACCCACATGCCAGAATTCGCCACCACAGTGGTTTCCAGTTGGAGTCGAGTGGCTGCCCGGAAGACGAGTTCTTTCACTTCCCGCGGACTGGCATCCCCATCGATCCAGATCTTCATACACGATCCTTATGGCTATACCTCAATCTCAGTGTCGTCGGCGATAAGACGTCGACTCCTGAGACTCCATGATTGCCAGACGTTCAAAAAAACCAGAAAGGCAAAAGGCCATTGCCTTTGCCTCTCTGGAGTTAGGTCAAGGTCAAACTTTGGGATATCAGTTGCCTGTGGGCAAAGGAATTCGAATGCCTTCTTTTTCGAGCAGTTCGCGAACATGTTTCAGTCGCTCAAATTCAGGAATCGTAATGGGGCCTGTATAGGCCTCGCTTTGCATTTTTCGAGGTGGATAGGTGAGATAAGTTTTCATCAGATCCTTGATGGCCACATTGAACGACACCAGAATCCATGTACGTTCTGTGTAGTTATTCATAAAGATATCGTAGCGTTCTTGAGGATCCTGCCAGAGGTCAAATACCTGTGGAACTGTGGCAACATATTTTTCGGGCCCTTTCCAGCCCAGGTTTGAATCAACACTCAGTCCTCCCGTTGGTTGGCCATCATCTCCCCTCAGGTTGAATACGACCTTATAGTTCCCAATTCGAATAGCGCCGGGGCTCAGTTCCGTTTCGGTGAAGTAGAACCATGAGTTTCTTGGACATTTACCACTCCCTGTGAGGACCGGAGTCAGGTCATAGCTATCAAAAATCATAGGTTGGCCTTCACGATCTTTCGTTGGTAGCTGTACCCCGGCAACTGAGGCAAATGTCGCCATCAAGTCCAGACCACCCACGATATCGTGATTTCGTACTGCAGGCTTAATTTTTCCAGGCCAGACGGCAATCGCAGGCACACGATTCCCACCCTCGCGAACAGTCCCCTTGGTTCCGCGAAATGGTGTGTACCCGGCATCAGGGTAGACATCCTGCCAGGCGCCGTTATCAGTCGTGTAGAAAATCAACGTATTCTGATCGAGCTTTAATTCTTTCAACTTATCGACCACACGGCCAATGCGCGTATCGAGCTCAACAACAGAATCGGCATACTTAGACTTCGAAGGCGACTTATGCACAAACTCCGGTGCTGGAAGATTCGGCTGATGCACCTTCATGAAGTTGATATGTGCAAAGAAGGGCTGATTGGGAGTTTTAGCGGCATCTTCCAGAAAACTGATGCCCGACTGCTCAATGTACTGATCCAGAAATGGAATCCCGACTACGCCTTTGTCCGGGGTGTTCACATACTGGCCATTGACCTTCCAGTCTTCGCGAGCTTTTTCGCCAGCATTCCCTGTCAGTGAACCCTTGGTAATCCGGTTGAACTCTTCCCTCAGTTTGGGATCCATGTCCGGGAACCAGGTCGGATCACCATAGGTGTAGGCATTGCAATGGTAAAGAAAGCAATGCTTCATCACGTCATAGCCATGAGCATTCGGCAGAGCGTAATCGGCTTCCCCCAGATGCCATTTGCCCGTGAAGTATGTTTTGTAGCCACCCTGTTTGAGTACAGAACCCAGCGTCCATTCCGCTTTTGGAAGTCCGCCACCTTCACCCTGAAAAGCCACTGTCGTCATTCCACTCCGATTAGGAATGCGACCTGTAACAATGGCGGCACGCCCTGGCGTGCAACTGGGCTGAGCATAAAACGAGAAAAAGGTCATACCATTTGCTGCCAGCCGATCGATATTCGGTGTTGGCATCCCGCGGCCTTCTCCTCCCCCATAAGGCCCGAGATCGCCATATCCCGTATCGTCCGAAACGATCAGCAGAATATTGGGCTTGTCCGCCGCCATCGCCATTCCAGACAGCATCCATCCCAGGGCCAACGTCAGCAGGCTCATGTGAAGTTGTTTCATCGTGCAAAGACTTTCCATGAAAAGGTTCGAGATTCCATGCAGCAGGTCTCGCTGGTTAACGATTTGCTGGACATGGCCCTGGCCAGAGGACCCTGCTGCGAACCGGTCGTTACCGGCATGCAGGCCCTGCAAACACATTTCTGCACGCTACAAAGCCTCTGAGCGCTTGGCAAGCAGTTGGCCTGTGAACATATTTTCATAACAGATTCACTTTTTCCCTCGAGTTTCACTTAAAAAACGACTCTCGATGCTTGGCACTTCACTGCTCTCACCTCGAACTCTCCACGGCAAGCCAGAGAGCCGCTATACTCTGATCTCGATCATTCACCGATCACGAAAGAGTTTGTCATTTACACTAAGGGTACCGGGCGTTATGGCACTGCTGCAGATTCGAGATGCCTGCAAAAGTTATGGTTCGCAGATTCTGCTCGACCATGCCGAAGCCACCATTTCTGAAGATGTCAAAGTCGGCTTTGTTGGTCGCAACGGCGCTGGCAAAAGTACCTTGCTGCGAGTTCTCCTGGGGGAAGAAGAACTCGACAGTGGCACAGTCTCTCGCCATCCAAATCTCCGACTCGGTTACTTGCGCCAGCATGATGATTTTCGCCCCAACGAGTCGGCACTTGAATTTCTCATGCGAGATAGCGGCCAACCCGATTGGAAGTGTGGTGAAGTCGCCGGGCAATTCGAACTCAAAGGGAGCTACCTCGACGGCCCAATTTCCAAACTTTCCGGCGGTTGGCAAACTCGAGTTAAGCTGGCAGCACTTTTACTGCATGAACCCAATCTGCTGCTTCTGGACGAACCCACGAACTTTCTTGATCTGCGTACGCAGATTCTGCTTGAACATTTTTTGAGAGGTTACAACGAAGCCTGTCTGATTGTTTCCCATGATCGCGCCTTTCTGGGTGCCACCTGTACTCAGACTCTGGCACTCGCCCGCGGCAAGTTGACGATGTTCCCCGGCAAGATCGATGCCTATCTCGATTACGAGCGGGAACAGCGCGAGATCATTGAGCGATCGAATGCCTCTGTCCTTGCCAAGCGTAAACATCTCGAAGAGTTTATCGCTAAGAACAAAGCCCGCGCGAGTACAGCCACCCAGGCTCGTTCAAAAACCAAACAGCTTGAACGTCTTGAATTGCAGGACGTTGAAGCCGACGAAGCCACTGCTTGTATTCGCGCACCCATGATCGAACCTCGGCAAGGCCCGGCGGTCCGCTGCAAAGAAATGGCGATTGGCTACGCCGAAAGAAAAATCGCAGAAGATATCACCCTCGAAATCGATCATGGCTCTCGTGCTGCCATTGTGGGTGACAACGGTCAGGGGAAAACCACCTTTTTGCGAACGATCGTCAATTCGCTCAAACCACTGGCAGGTGAACTCCGCTGGGGACATGGCTGCCAGGTCGGTGTCTATGCGCAACACGTCTATTCCACTTTACCACCTGAAAAGACTGTCATTCAGTATCTGGAAGAAACCGCAGCGCCTCTCACACGTACGCAAACAGTTCTGGATATTGCCGGCGCGTTTCTGTTCCGTGGTGCCCATGTCGAAAAGAAAATCAGTGTGCTTTCGGGTGGCGAACGCGCGCGGCTGTGTCTCGCGGGCATGCTGCTCAGTCAATACAACGTCATGGTGCTTGACGAGCCGGGTAACCACCTCGATGTGGAAACCGTTGAGGCGTTGGCAGACGCTTTGGTGAACTACAAAGGGACCGTGATTTTCACCACACACGACCGCCACTTCATGAAGCGTGTTGCCACCTGTGTGATCGAAGTCAAAGATGGTCGAGTCACCAACTACAATGGCGATTACGACGCTTATGTCTATGCCGTCAATAAAGAAATTGACGACGGAGAGCGCGAAGCGAATGCGGGGAAGCTGGCCAAAGCTCCAGCGGCAGTCCTCGCTCCTAAAGCAGCAAAGCCCAAAGGTAAAGACGACCGAGCCCTGCGAAAAGAACTTCAAACCTGTGAGCGAAACATTGCCAAACTCGATGAGCAGAAAAAGGCACTGACACAGTCGCTTTCGAATGAAGCCGATGCCAAAAAGGCCTTAGAGCTTCACAATCAGCTCGAAGAGGTGACCAGCCAGTTGACGCAAGCGGAAGAACGCTGGTGTGAGATTCAGGAAGAACTGGGC
>JAIXUU010000454.1 GCA_027483405.1 Planctomyces sp.
AGGACTCGCCATAGCATCGCCCGGAGCGACAAATCTCCCATGTGTCTGCCAGAAATGCATGATCGAATCTGGTAAGACCGAACGGACAGCCTGCTCCACCGCACAAACAATAAACTCAACTCCCTCCGCGCGGGTAGCAAAACAATCCGCCAGTTCGCCAGTCATGGTAACAACCACGCGATCTGCCGCTGGTAATTGCTGCAATATGGCCGCTATCTGGCTCGACAATTCCTGCGGCGATTTCCAGAGTGCAAATGGAATGGCGAGAGCCTGGCCCGCAGCATGCCATGCCTTGAGATTGGCACCCCCAATATCCAGACCCACAATCGCTTGATGAGAGTTGCTCATTTTAAACTGGGCCGGTCTGGATCGGATTTCTTCGGACAGACTCCATTACTGCACCAGTCCACGAGTCAACGAGAGGAAGGCCGTTTCGAGGTTGACTTCTTCTTCGCGGAACAACGTCAGCTTGAAGCCATTCTCGATGAGAGTACTGGGAATCGAGCTGTAATCGAGCACTTCCAGTGCGAGTGTCGCGTGGATCTGGCCCTTTACGATTTCGATTTTTGAAATCTGCGGATGCTGTTCGAGAAGTTTGGCCGCCTCTTCCAATCGTTCCCGTACCTGAATCTGCAGAAGAATCTGCTGGCGGGCTTTGCGCATGACTTCATCGACATAGCCATCGACAATGAGATGACCTTTTTCAATCATCCCCACGCGCGTACAGACATCGGCCAGTTCGGGAAGAATGTGGCTGGAAACGATCACTGTCTTATTGAGTTCACCCAGTCTTTTCAGCAGGTTACGAATTTCAATCCGGGCGCGTGGATCGAGACCACTGGCGGGTTCATCCAGCAGCAACACCTGGGGCTCGTGCAGGAGCACACGCGCCAGACCAATACGCTGCGTCTGTCCCCGTGAAAGCTGGTTGACCATGGCATCGCGCTTGAAGCTCATGTCTACCAGTTCCAGTTTCTCTTCGCAAATCTTGCGGCGAGCGGGGCCGGAAATCCGATACGAGGCGGCGAAGAATTCCAGGTATTCCAGCACCGTCATATCGTCATAGACACCGAAAAAATCGGGCATATAGCCCACCAGGCGACGAATCTCTTCCTGATTCGTATAGATCGACTTCCCGCAAACGTAAGCTTCGCCATAATCAGGATTCAACAGCGTGGCGAGCATGCGCATGGTCGTCGTTTTGCCCGAACCATTCGGCCCGATGAAGCCAAAGACATCACCTTCGCGCAGGCTCAGGTTAATCTCGTTGACCGCGATGAGATCGCCATAACGTTTTGTCAGTTGTTTCGTTTCAATCACGGAAGATCATCTTTCAGTGATATGCAAAATAGGATGGACTTAAGTGGTACTTAGAGTCATTGATCGAAGTCGGGAAGACAAATTCTGGACAATTCTCAAACACTTGCCATGACTGGCTGAATGTCATTTCGAGTTCAACTTTGGCAAAGGTGCCAGTTCACCGCCGGAGGAACTGGTGACAGGCAGAATGCAGCGAATGATCGTGATGACTTCTCCTGACTTCGTTTGTGTCGGCCCCTTGGAACCTTTGCTGGGTCTCAAATAGTTATTCGCATCAATTTCCAGACTCGTCGCTGGCTGAGCCATGCGGCCCACCAGGATCGCTTTTCCGAGCCGAAGCTGCATCGAAAGATCAGCACCCGAGATCAACTTGCTCGTCAGGCCCGTATAGCCGGCACCGCCAATGTCCTCATGGAAGCTCATCATGCGCACAATATCGACGGGATCACTCCCCAGGGCATTGTAGGCCGCCTGCTCAACAGCAATTGTGCCGCCAGCACCGGACGCATCCCCTTTGACCGTTCGAGCCCGGGCACCGGTCATAAAGCCGCGCAACTCTCGCTGTGTAATGCCTGGTTGATCGACACGCCAGACGAAATTGGCTTCCAACGGCACAATCCGTTCCTCATCGCCTCGATCCAGCCAGCGATAGAGTCGGTTGCCATGCACCAGCACCCAATCGGTAATTGGCGTAGGAAGCTTATGGCGAATAGTGCCAGTGAGCTTTCCTAAGCCGTTGGTTTCGAGGTTGGTTTCGAACAATGGCTCCGGAAGGCGATAGCGACTTTCGCTCTGCAGTAACCGGGTTCCCCAATGCTCGACAGGTAGCCCATTGAGCATCGATTTTTGTGGTTCCAGTTCGTAGGGTGCAGCCGCAAAGAAATTGCCGCCCGGACGCAGCAACCCACCCAGAGAACCTTCTGGCGGAGCCCACCATGAAAGAATGGGCAGATCATCCTCGCTACCGGTCACCCTCTGCGCTTGAGGCCATTGGGATTTGGCCTTCACCACCAGACGATTAGGTTCCGCACCATAGATCGCATGCAGCGAGAATGTGCGACCAACCTGTGCCACAGGGTCAAGATCGACCACGCTGATGGTCTGGCTGGTGGCTTCAATACCATTGGTTTTCGCTGCCCAGAGACTCATCCCCATCACCAGGAGTACGACCATCGCAGGAAACGTGATCCACGTAAGTGCTGGCCGCTTGAGGAGGCGATGGACAATCAGATAATCGATCGGCCCCACCAGGAGCACAATAGCCAGTAAGGTGGCCATCAATAGACCAGGTGTGATCCGCTGCACCCCGGGAAACGTTTCGACCACTCCAGATAACTGTGTCGCGAGATCTGTTACGCCCGTTGAAACCAGTTGACGTGAGGACTCCAAAGAGGATTCCGATCGGGTGACAGATTCCGCCGCCAGCTGCTGCCATAATCGCGGCTGCGCTTCCCAGTTCTGCAGAGGTGTCTTCGCAGGATCCAGCGCCAGAATCGTTACGACTCCCAGCCCATAAGCGGAGCGGACCAGCAGTTGATCATCCCGGCTGGCAGCGAGCAGTTCTCCTTGCCTCATGCGAAAGCGAGGCAGGCTGATGCGGCCACTTTGTGGAATGCGTTTATCGCTTTGGGCAAGTTTTTCCAGCGAACCGAGTTCGCGAACGATGGTCACTTCGGTCGTCAGATCGGCAGGTAGCCAACTGGCAAGACCACGTGATACCAGGGCTAAACGAGCTTCTGGTGATAAGCCTGTGGCTTCGGAATCGGTGACAAGTTGAAGCGATGTCCAGAGTGTGCCACCGGTTTCGACCCACGCTTTGAGCTTCTGGCTTTCGGCATCCTGGAACGTGGCTGTGCCACCCACGAGCAGATAATCTATGGCTGACCACCCTGCGAGATCCTGCGGCAATTCGGCAGGCGTCTCAAGATGGACAACCTGGAGTGGGCCGCGAGTTCGAGAAGCCGCCATGCCCTTGAGCTGATTCAGCAGGTCTCGCGTGGCCTCGGGCAACCCGATCGTCGCGACAAGCCTTTCTTCCAATCCGTGGCCTGCCTGAAAACCGGGTGCAACACCAGCCTCGATACGGTCCGTTTTGAGTAGCTTGCCCGTCTCATCCAACTGCGAAATGGTGAGTGCGGCAAAAGGGCTGGCCAGCTTGATAAAGCCACTCCAAAAAACCGGGCCGTTTCCCGAGAGAGAAGCTTCCCGTGCCAGCCGGAGGGAAACGGGTGAGCCATCAACATCGGGCGTCGCCAGTTGAACAGATGTCGTTTCCAGGAGAAGATCGGTCGAACTCAGTCGGCAGGGAGCCCAGATTCCCGGCTGCCAGAAACCTGCTACACCCACTTCCAGCGTGGCCCAGGGGCGTGCAGGAGTGCCTGAGATCGCTGCTGATGAGATTTCGGGTGCTGTGGTGTTCTCTCCCCGAGCCTCAATCAAACAGAGACTACGTCCGCAAAGAATCGTCAAACATGCCATCGTGAGGCAGAACCAGACGTTTCGACTGACTTTCCGGATGATCGCAACAGGTAGCGCTGGTCGATCCGTGACTGGCCCTTGTTCACTCGATGTCGAGGAGCTTTGTGGAGTGGCAGATGGTTTGATTGGTGCGGCGTGAAAGCAATTCAAGGTTGGTCTCGGAGGCATCGGCCCAAACCGACTTTCTCACAGAAGAGCGGTAGAGTCATGACAAGCATGGCAATCCGATTTCCAGAACGACAATCAGAAAATCGGATGCTGACTTACTGGAAATGATGGTATCGGAGAACGCAACCGATTACGAACTGAACGGCTTTTCCGATGGGCAGCTTCGCAAAAATTTCGCGAAGTGGCGGCGTTTGGCGAGTTCAGGAACGCTGGATCGCTTCAGTCCCCGTCACCACTTCTTCCCGGAATGGATCGACCGATCATTCGTGGGAGATTTTGATAATGTAGAAGCGATGCGCAAGATTTCCGTTCCAAAGAGCTGGAAAAACTCCAGCCTGTTTCTCAGGTGTAAGGAACAATTCGTTCGATGAAATGCCACACGGAATACCTGACATTCAACCTCCCGGCTCGCATGGCGTTTGAGAACATCACGCCGAAGATCGAGGCCATTGTGCGGGCCAGCGGCGTGCAGGAAGGGCTGGTGCTGGTCAACGCGATGCACATTACCGCCAGCGTGTTCATTAATGATGATGAGCCGGGTCTGCACAGCGACTACAAAAAGTGGCTCGAAAATCTCGCACCCTTCGACGCCTCACCCCAGCGATACGCTCACAATCGCACCGGAGAAGACAACGCCGACGCTCACATGAAGCGGCAGATCATGGGCCGGGAAGTTGTGGTGGCGATCACTAAAGGCCAACTCGACTTCGGCCCGTGGGAACAGATTTTCTACGGCGAGTTTGATGGACGGCGGGATAAGCGGGTGCTGGTGAAAGTGATTGGGGAGTGATAAATGAAGATCAATTTCGACCGTCGAAAGAGCCTACAAGAACTAGAGCAAGATGACTGGGGGCCTCCAGATTACGACACTCATCTTGTGCAGACCTGCCATCGACTACGGCGTGTTCCGCTTGCGGATTTCACCGCAGGAGACTTGCGAATCATGATCGGCCAAAAGATCAGTCTGCTGTTCCTTGTTCCGCTTGCTCTTGAAAGGCTGCAAGAAGACCCGCTTGTGGAGGCCAACTATTATCCCGGTGATTTGCTGAATGTGCTGCTAGATGTCCCCGAAACTTTTTGGAGTGTTCACACAGACATGCGAGACGTGCTTTGCCAGGTTATCGCCAAGACGAAGCAGTTGCTTGGATATCTTGAGGAAACCGACGCACGCCTTATTCGTGAGAGTTTGGCGAAAGTCCCCACCTCGGTTTAGGATTAACCTGTCCAACAACAAAACAAACGCGACAATTTCACGATCTGCTGAGGATGTCGGCACGGTTTTCCGGTGAAAGCCCGGAACCCAACATCGTTCCTGGCGTCGCAGACTTCGATGCCTCATCTTAGCGAAACGCGTGTAACCGGATTAGTGACGACAACGCCGATGCTCATATGAAATGGCAGCTCAAGGGCCGGGAAGTTGAGGTAGCAATTACCAAAGGCGAACTCGACTTCGGCCCGTGGGAACAAATTTTCCAAGGCGAGTTCGACGGGCGTAGGGACAAACGAGTTCTTGTAAAGGTGATTGGAGAATAACTCATGGGCCTTGACGCCACCGTGATGTGCAACTGCTTTCGAGATGGGAAGACGACGCCTCCCCCATTTCCCCGTGAATGGCTCGAAGTCGATGACGAAGGTTACATTAACCTCAAGAACGAGCATGATTCTGATGATAACTGGGCCAAATTCTACGAGTGGGAACAATCCTGTTGCGAACATGAAGGCATGGACTTCGCTTACACACGCATCTCCAACTGGGTAGGTTACCGCCAGTTTCAAGCAGCTCTCGGTGAAGTCGGGTGGCATCACTTCCCAGTTCTAGAGGAGCAACTCCCAAATGCAAACGGCGGTTTGACACCATCAGTAGCGAGTGCCAAAGCTCTTGAGGAATTGCATTTTTTGCCTCTGCCGGAGAGATCGGAGTAAAGACCGTCCTCGTAGAAACCGCATCCGGTGAGGGCCTCTACGAATACGTTGCTGCCTACGATGGTGTGTTCATTCTCTCCGGTAATCGTGGAGTCAATGCTGGTTTAAACGAGTTTGAGTTCTTCGCAGTTGATAGAACATCTGGCGAATACCAGTTTCGTGCAACACATTTCAGGCAGTTCAACAAGCGCGGAACGGAGTTTTCTGGCCACGCAGACGGACTCACTTGGGAGAACTTGGATACTGGCGATATCTATGAGTCTGGAATCGCAATCAGTGGAAAGCAGATTCCGTGGGAAGATGGGAATTGGCAGAAACCGGACGGAAAGTGTCGATTTGAGTATCCCTCTGAGTTCCATGTTGAGCA
Source organism: Planctomyces sp. (assembly GCA_027483405.1). GTDB lineage: Bacteria > Planctomycetota > Planctomycetia > Planctomycetales > Planctomycetaceae > Planctopirus. The sequence goes on from JAIXUU010000454.1 coordinate 6,257, forward strand.
GCGTCCACGGCTTGTTACTGATTTTGATTACATCGTGAAGGCACTTCGGACTGTATTCGCTGCGTCAGTCCAAACTGACAACCCCGTCAGGTGGTGTTAGCGAAGTGTCGTTTTTGGAAACGACCGAAACAACTTCATGATCTGCTGAGGATGCCGCCAGACCTTGCCGGTGCGAGTTCTGAACCCACTGTCGTTTCGGGCCTCGCAGACTTCGAAGCCTGATCTTGGCGAAACGCGTGCAAACGGATTAGTGAAGACAATGCCGACGCTCACATGAAGCGGCAGATCATGGGCCTGGGGCTTCGAAAAAAGTGCGATTCACTGGAATTCGCCCGCAGCAGGTGCTTGAAACCTGTGTCGATTCTTCGCAACATGAAGAAGTTTTCATGTTGTTTTTGCACCTGATACTCGAGCCTCTTGCAGCAACAGCCCGCATTGACGCGAAAGATTCGAGTATCCCCGCCTGTGCATCTGCCAGTGTTTAAGTTGATCGATACTCAGATTTCGATGTTCCATTGTTGATCGAGTGCCCGCCCATGGTTTGTCTCTTGCCTGCCCGCCTTCGCTTGTCCGCCAGTTTCTCCCCCCGCTCTTTGTGCCAGTTTCTAAGTGTCGCCAGCCTGCTGGTCGCACTGAGTGTGTTTTTCTCAGAGATCGAGGTGCTGGGAGCGGATTGGCCGCAGTTCCGTGGTCCTTCGGGCGAAGGCCTGAGTTCCGAAACAATGCTCCCCATCGAGTGGAGCGAAGAAAAAAACATTCGCTGGAAAACCGAGATCCCCGGCCGTGGCTGGAGTTCCCCCGCACTGCGTGATGGCAAAATCTGGCTGACAACCGCCGTCGATGACGGCAAGCAGTTGCGGGCCATATGCGTGGATAGTGCCCAGGGCCAGCTTCTGCACGATGTCCTCGTCTTTGAACTCGATGATCCCGGTGCCATTCATTCAAAAAACTCGCATGCCTCTCCCACGCCGTGGATTGAAGACAATCGCATCTACGTCCACTTTGGTGCTCATGGCACCGCCTGTCTCGATCCGTCCGGGAAGATCCTCTGGAAGACGAAACTCGAATACGATCACCGGCACGGGCCGGCGGCTTCACCAGTGGTGGTCGATCAGTTGCTGATTATCAGTTGCGATGGCGACGATAAACAGTTCGTGGTCGCCCTCGACAAACTGACCGGCAAGGAAGTCTGGCGCACCAGCCGCGAAGGGGCCATGGCCTATTGCACGCCGCTGCTCATTCAGGTGCCGCAACCGGATGGCACAAAGCAGGCACAGGTCGTGTGCCCGGGCGGAGAATGGGTCATTGCCTACAACCCACAGACTGGTGAAGAGATCTGGAAAGTGCGATATCCCAAAGGGTATTCCAATGTGCCCCGGCCAGTCTATGCCCATGGTCTCGTCGTCGTTTCGTCGGGCTATAACACACCGGTTGTCTTTGCGATCGATCCCACAGGGCAGGGCGATATCACCGAGACTCACGTGCGATGGCAAATGAAAAAAGGAGCTCCACTCAATCCTTCGCCCGTCGTGGTGGGTGATGAGATCTACTTCATCAGTGACGGCGGCATTGCCAGTTGCGTTGATATGAAGACGGGGAAAGTTCACTGGCAGCAGCGGATCCCCGGGAACTACTCAGCCTCGTGGGTCTTTGCCGCCGGCAAGCTGTATATCACCAATGAAGCCGGTCTCACCACAGTCGTGAGACCGGGAACCGAGTTTGAAGTTCTCGCCGAAAATCCACTTCCAGGCCGCACGCTGGCTACTCTTGCACCGGTCGATCAATCCATCTACTTGCGAACCGATCATCATCTGTATCGGATTGAAGCACCCAAGCCATAACGCGTATTCCAATTTGAAATAGCGCTCTGTGTGGCATGCTTGCAGCTTTGGGCAAGCATGTTTGTGCAATCTTCAACTCGCTATTGCTCATTGCGATTCGTATCAGGTGCGGGTTAAGACAAACAGCAACTCATCACTACATCCGGTTGCTCGCACGGCAGACTGCGAAGAGTGCACCCCCGGCCAGAGCGGCAAAGATCCCTGCATCCAGCCAGCTGATGGTGGCCACTGGTCTGGCCACTGGAGCCGCAGGCTGAGCCGGTGCTGCAGGCTGGGCCCATGCTATCGATGGCGAATCACCGATTTCTGGGAATATGAGCATTGCCGTCCATAAAAATCCCGTACGGAATATCAACCGGGCACTTTTGGGTCGTTGGTTTGCCGGGTGAACAGTTCTTGAATTGGTCATGGCCCAACCTCACAAACTATCTGTGCAGATCTTCAAGTTTTTATTCAGCAACCAAATCGTATCGCGTGAGATCAGTGGATGCACTGGGGCAACACCTGATCGGAACAACTTTTCACTGCTCCACAGTGTATTCCTTCAGAGAATCAGCGACATATCAGCCGCAAAGCGATAAACTTTCGAGTCATTCCACTTCGCGTCAGCCAAGATATCTGGCAAATTGCGGCTCCTCTCACGGATCTCAGGCAGAAATGACGAAATCGTCGAAGAAACCCCCTAAGCCCAGTCCATTTCGTCCCTTGCCGGCTTATCCCGGGCCCTCGATTTCATGGTCGCCCATTGTTCCCAACCCGGAATGGGAAATGACTATCGCGGGTGATCTCTTTGAGCAGCAGACCGAATTGCTGGAAAAACTGGTCGAACTTCCCCGGCGGTCCGCAGGCCTCATTTACATCGATTCTTGCGGCGGGAATGCGTATGTGGGCCTGGCACTCGCTTCGATCATTCGCTTACGCGGTCTCAAGGCGGCGGCTGTCGTCACCGGGGAATGCAGTTCGGCAGCACTGATGCCCTTGGCTGCCTGCCGGGAACGCTATGTGACACCGCATGCTTCGCTGCTGTTTCATCCCATTCGCTGGCAATCGGATGACCAGCTCAAGCTGGAAGAGGCCGTTGAATGGGCCAGGCATTTCCGCTGGATGGAGTCTGATCAGGATCAGCTTCTGGCTCGTTTGTTCAACTGCAGTGTCGAGTTGATTACCGAGTGGTCCCGACCAGGCCGCTTCCTTTCTGGAAAAGAACTGGCCGATGCGGGCCTGGCTCATCTGCTCGATCTGTTCGACAACCATGACTTGTGGCAGCAGATCGAAAAACATCGATCTCAGCAGGCTCACAAAAAAGGCCCCGATCGACAGACGGTACTCGCCTGGGCGTAGTTCGTGGCGAAGACTCTTAGCCCCCACCGACCAGCGTGACCACTTCGAGAACATCGCCCGCAGTGAGCCTCGTGGTGGCGTGCAGTTTCCGGGAAATGACTTGCCCATTGAGTTCAATTGCCAGATAGCGTGGCTCCAGCTTAAGGAGCTCAATCAGCTGTGTGAGGTTGATTTCAGCCGGCAAAAAACGCTCCTGTGAGTTGATGGTGACGATAATCTCTCCTGGCGACTGTTGAGCGTTTAGTTCGGCCATGTTGCCAGCTTTCTTTTGAGCACATCCATCGATTCAATTTCGCCAGCCGCCTGAAGTGCCAGAAAATCCTGCTCGAACTGATCGATCTCCACCTGACGCTCTTTCCGCGCGCGGTCCGTCATCCGGTCGATGAACAGCATGCCATCGAGATGATCAGATTCATGCTGCACGGCTCGCACTGCCAGATCGTCTTCTTTGGCAGAAAGTGTCATCTCAAAGCAGTTCCCATCGAGATCGAACGCTTCGATAAGCACTTCGCCAGCACGTTTCACCGGGCCATATAACCCTGGAAAACTCAAGCAGCCCTCTTCACCTTCGCATGAGCTTTTGCGATTGAGGATCACCGGATTGATAAAGACCACTTCCTCGTCTTTTTCAGCAGCATCACCCGTGAGGTTCAAAATGAAAAACTGCCTTGGAATGGCCACCTGATTCGAGGCCAGGCCAATCCCTTTGGCTGCGTACATCAATTCAAACATCTCGGCTATCGCTTTGCGAAGTTCGCTGTTGATTTCAGTCACAGGGGTGGACTTGTGCCGGAGAGCCGGATGTCCATACTTCACAATTTCCAAAGCCATGTTCCGCATATCCGCTGAAGGTCTGCTGTACAATCTTATTGGTCTCAATGCCAAAGACCCTTGTTCGGTCTCTCGATCATGTTGGCATTGTCTTTGAGGGCTGCGAGATTTCTGGAAACCTCGTATTGTAATCGGAGTTTGTCTCGAATCGAAGCGCGGGAGGATCAGGATTGAGTCCCGTGGCGATTTTGTGGCAATCGTCCTCGAAAAGCAGTTCCCATGACCGAACAGACAGCCCCACTGCTTGCTCCTTCTGCCTGGCCAGAGCTGACCAGTCAAACGGCAGGGGTGGGCGGTGTCTGGAAACAATCCCCGGAAGATTTTCTTGTCGAAGAAATCCCGGCTTACCTTCCCTGCGGAGAAGGTGAGCATCTGTTTCTATGGATCGAGAAGCGAAATCTTTCGAGTGAAATGCTCCTGGCACAGCTCTCGAAACAGCTCGCCGTTCCCCGCTCAGAAATTGGCATGGCCGGCTTGAAGGATAAACTGGCTGTGACCCGCCAATGGGTTTCGGTCCCCGCCCGGGCTGAAAAGCTGGTACCAGCTCTTGAGAGCGATGATTTACAGGTGCTCGAAGCCAGACGACATCGCAACAAGCTCAAGACCGGCCACCTCAAGGGCAATCGCTTTGTCGCCATTTTGCGGGGCGTTGAGTCTGATCATGCCAAAATCGATGCCATTGCCCGGCAACTGCAGGCTCAAGGTTGCCCGAATTACTTCGGCATGCAGCGATTCGGGCACCAGCACTCAACATGGAAGCTGGGCTGGCAACTGCTGCTGGGCCAGATCTCGCCACAAGATATTCCCGCCCCCAGGCGAAAGTTTCTGCTCCGACTCGCTCTCTCTGCTGTCCAATCCGGGCTGTTTAACGGGGTTCTGGCTCAGCGACTGCGCGACGGGCTTTTCTCGACAGTTCTCTGCGGCGACCTGATGGAAATTCTCCCCGCTGGTGCGAAGTTTCTGGTCACAGACGCCGCTGCTGATCAGCCACGCTTCGACTCGTGGGAGATTTCCACGACGGGCCCCATCTTTGGAGTACGTATGCGCTCGCCAGAGGGTCAAGTTCATGCTCGTGAGCTAAAGATTCTACAGAACTCTGGATTAACGATCGAGCACTTTCAGAGATTCTCCTCGCTGATGGAAGGAACCCGGCGGTCCTTCCGATTCTTGCCTGCAGGCCTGACCTGCGAATTGCTCTCAGTCAACAACTCGGCCGGCGAAACGCCTCGCGGCGACCTCCGCGTTTCCGTCGAACTCCCTGCTGGTGCATACCTGACGGTTCTGCTGCACGAGTTTCAGAAGTCGCCCCTGGAAGCAGCGGAGTCTCCCGATTCTGCTGCCAATTCCGAGGATGCCGATGAGATCGCGTCACAATCGGCAGATTAAGAATTCTCACCCAGAGCGCGGCAGAAAATGCCGCTGAAGTCAGGTGAGGTTCATCAGAGATGATTCACTCGACCGAAATGCGCTAAGGATCGGTGGGTTCTGGCGTGGGGCACGAACCACGACGATCTGCTAGGGAGCTGGCGAATTATGATGCGAGCCGCCTTCTTCGGGCTGGGCGCCTTTGTGGCTCTGACGGGCTACTCGTTTCTCGTTGTCGATAAATTCGTCATGAGCGGCGAGCACGAAGAGCGGGCCAAAGGCTTTCGAGGCATGCTCACCTCTCCCGAAACCATCCACGAACGCACCAAAGATGTCTTTGATCCCCCGGAGTGGAGTGCGTTCGTGCTGATGTCCGTCGGCTGTGTCACCATGCTCTATGCGGCAGCACTTCCCAAGCACGGCCATTAACCTGCGGGCCAACCACGGACATTAACTCTCAGGCTGGACGACTCAGCGAGTGCGTCCCTGCAAACGCAGAACGACCCTGCCAATACTTGGCACGGGTCGTCTATGAATCTGTTAGTCAATACCGAGCAGTCAACTACATGTTGGTCGAGATCGATCCCGCCAGCTTGGCCTTCGGAACGACACCCACAAATTTGTCGACGATGATTCCACCTTTGAACATCAGCACGGTCGGAATCGAGCTGATGCCATGCATTGAAGGAATGCGGGGGTTTTCATCGGTGTTCAGCTTGCCGATTTTGACTTTGCCAGCGTATTCCGTGGCCAGTTCATCAATGGTTGGTGCCAGCATGCGGCAAGGACCGCACCACGGAGCCCAGAAGTCGACCAGAGTCAGCGTGCTGCTGTCGAGAACTTCGGACTGAAAGTTTGCATCGGTAATTTCGAGAACGTGATCGCCAGCCATGTGCATCTTCCTTTCAAATTGTCGGCCGGTCACTTCCTGCCAACATCGACACTCAACGGAATTGAATCATGAAAAGGGCCATCCAGCCCCTATTGTTTCGATCAAAACTATATCATTCAGGTGACGCCAAAAACTTTTACTCAGCTGAGGGCAATCACCTTCGGCTTGAACTTCAAACTGGTGAATTCCGTATCGCTCCAGCCTGATGGTCACTTCCCGTCATGAAACGACCCGCAAGCTGAAGTATAGGTTCACACAAGATACTGTCAATTCGCTGCCCCTGCTGCAACTGGAGACACCAGCTGCCCCATTTGCCTGATCAACAAAAACACGAGCCACTAGCGCCAAATCGTTTCTGCCCAGCCACCGATCGGTTCCATCCTGCGAATTCCCGATGCAATTTCTTCCGATGCAATTTTCCAGAGCGGATGATCCGATCACTCCGCCCATCCTGTTATGATTATTCGAGTCACAGCTCCCAAATCACAGATACTCAACGCGTCCGATTGAGCAGGGCTCTCATCAGAAATACCCTACTTGCGAAGCAACCTTACGCATGACGATCGAATCTCATTCGCAGCGACGCCAGAAATCGACGGTCAAAGCCAATAGCGGGCAAGAATTGCCAGAGGTCGATTTTCGGGATCGCGTCGGCCTCGTGATGGCGTGGCTATTGTGCCTGATGGCTTCAATTGCTGCTGGACTCGATTTTCTCGTCGATACCTGGCAACCCAATCTGGCATTGCTTCAGGCGGGCCTGTTGCTCATTTTGCCTTTCGTCCTGAATGTCAAAGCCTCCCAGACCAACAGCCCACATTCGCCTGCTTCCACTCCGTCGATGTTCGCCAAATGGACTCCTCTCGAAAGGGTCTACCCCCTGTGGTTCAGCCAGCCGTTTCTGGCCATAATCTCTCTTGCCATGATTGGCAGTTTCGGCACTCAGCTCCTGGGAACACCACCCTGCTATCACGACGAATACAGCTATCTCTTCGGCGCCCAAACCATTGCCTCCGGGAAATGGACAGCCCCGGGGCCACCGGCCTTCCCGGCTCTGTTTGACCAGGTGCATGTCCTTAACGAAGGGACACCTCCCGATGCCCGGATGGCGAGCCGTTATTACCCGGGGACAAGTTTATGGATGTGGCCGTGGGTGATGGTCGGTATTCCCATACTGGGGCATTGGCTGGCTCAAGTCTGGCTCGTACTGGCGACCAACCTCATGGGACGAGAACTCGGGGCACCCCGGACGGGTTTTCTCGCCGCACTCATGCTGGCACTTTCGCCGGGACTGGCCACTTTTGGCAACCTCCTGCTCTCTCATCATCCCACGCTGGCAGGTCTGGCTCTGTTCTGGCTGATGATGTTGCGCTGGCTCCGCACTCACCAGCCTCTCGATGCCCTGCTCGCAATGACGGGCCTCTCTTTTGCCATGCTTTGCCGACCGGCCACGGCTTTTGCCATGGGCTTGCCGTTTGCCATTCCCGTACTGGCCTGGCTCTTCCGTCGCTCCAGCGAGAATTCGCCCTCATCAACACTGACTCGTAAAGCCAGTTCTCTTCTGGCCATGTTGATTCCTATCGTGGCAGGCTGGGGCATCATGCTGTCCTACAATCACGCTACCACGGGCTCCGCCTGGCAATCCCCATATCAGCTCTACACATCGACCTACACCCCTCGCCATGTCTATGGCTTTCACAACGGAATTCGTGGCGATCAATCGAACAGTCCCAAGATCTGGAAGGCCTACGATCAATGGGCCGATAACCTCACGTGGCCATTGGCCCTGCAGAATCTCACCACAAGATTCTTCGGGAGCCTGCTCTGGACTTTCGACCCCCTCTTCGCCTGGGCCGCCTGCCTGCTCTACTGGTTCTGGTCACCTCCGGATTCGCGCTGGCGCTGGCTGATGGCGGGCATCCTCACCATTCACCTCGTGCATTTTCCTTACTGGTACCCGGGCATCATGGGGTGGCATTATGTTTTCGAATCGGCACCGCTGATCGCTTTAGCCATGGCACAGATGGTCATCTCGCTGGCTGATCGCTGGGCGAAGGAACAACGTCCTGTCGCCATCCACTGGCTGCTGGTCATGTGTATTGTGGCCGGGCTGGGCGCGAACACATCTGTTCCCGGCCTGTGGGATAGCCGACGGGCCTTGGCCTATGGTTCGATTGAATATCCCAAAGTGCGAGTCTATCAGCAGTTCGATGACTGGCTCGCTCGCGCGTTACCCGATGAACCAGTCCTGGTGCTGATCAGGCAGGATGCGGGAGAGATTGCCATTGATCATGTCACGAACGAACCTGGCTGGCAGGCGAAAGTGATTCGAGCTCGTTATCTGCCAGAAATCCTCGATCCGCAAAATAAAGCCGCCCTCGATGAACTGGCCGCAGCGTTCCCGGGCCGCAGCTTCTGGCTGGCTGATCCGAAAGAACGCTCGCTCCAGCAACTTCGCCAGCCGGATATGTATCCCGCTCATGATGGGAAATAGGGTTCAGCGACACTCGGGATTGCCACAGGAATCGTTATATTGACATTGTCACATTTATCAGGATTCGTTGGCGAAGCTCGGTTGGAGCGTTAGGATCATAAAGTGCTGAGGGATGTTCACTGGATGAGCAATCTCTGAAGTGACCCGGCCAAACACTCACGAGTTGAACTGCTCAGGCCGGCTTCCCTGCGATAAACACAATTCTAACAAATGGAGTGGAACCGGATGATCCGCAGGACGATGCGTCTCTTGAATCAAGTGACAGCACAGGCTGTTCTGGCCCCGGTGTTATCGACCCGGATGTTTTTAACCCGGAAGGGTCTGACCTCTCGACAATCTGTTTTATCTGGTGCTGCCCGCCTCTCCCTGCTGGCGATGGTCATTGGCAGCCAGATCATCTTCTGTTCCTCCAGTTCAAAAGCCGAAATGCCCATGAAAGTTACTGAGATCGAAGGGATCAGCGAATATAAACTCGAAAACGGCCTGCGCGTGCTCCTGTTTCCAGATCCTTCCAAACCCACTGTGACAGTCAACCTGACGGTCTTCGTCGGGTCGCGTCATGAAGGTTATGGGGAAGCTGGTATGGCTCACCTCCTCGAACACATGCTCTTCAAGGGGACACCAGATGTTCCCAGTGTCCCCAAAGCCCTGCAGGAACGCGGTGCCGACTTTAACGGCACAACCTGGCTCGACCGCACCAACTACTTTGAAACGCTCCCGGCCCAAGGCGACAACCTCGAGTTTGCTATCCGCCTCGAAGCCGATCGCATGATGAACAGCCATGTCAAAGGGGAAGACCTCACTTCCGAAATGACGGTCGTGCGTAACGAATTCGAACGTGGAGAAAACAGCCCCGCTTCTATCCTTGGTCAGCGCATGATGGCTGCGGCCTTCGAATGGCACAACTATGGTAAATCGACCATTGGCAACCGGGCCGATATCGAACGAGTCCCGGTCGAACGTTTGAAATCGTTCTATCGCAAGTACTATCAGCCTGATAACGCCATGCTCGTCGTGGCGGGCCGCTTTGAACCCAAAGAAGCCTTGCGGATCATTGGCGAAACGTTCGGCAAGATTCCTCGACCCACGCGCGTGCTCGATAACACTTACACCGAAGAACCTGCTCAAGATGGTGAACGTCAGGTCGTTCTCCGCCGGGTGGGAGATGTCGCTGTCGTCGGTGCGGTATATCACATTCCTTCCGGGGCTCACCCGGATTTCGTGGCCATCGACGTTCTCGAATCGATCCTCACCATGCAGCCCTCGGGTCGATTGTACAAAGCTCTGGTTCAAGGCAAGAAAGCCGCCAGTGTTTCCGGTGCCGCCTACGCCCTGCATGATCCCGGTGTGCTTCGATTCATGGCCGAAGTCGCCGCTGGTAACGATCCACAGGTCGTCCTCGATTCCATGCTCGATGTCCTCAATGAAACAGCATCTAAAGGTGTCACTCAGGAAGAGCTCGAACGCGCTCGCTTGCGTCTGCTCAAGCAGCGGGAAATGGGGGCATCGGACTCTGCAGAGATTGCGATTGAACTGAGTGAGTGGGCCGCCCAGGGCGACTGGCGATTGTACTTCCTCTATCGTGATCGCCTCGAAGCCGTCACTGTCGACGACGTCAACCGCGTGGCCAAGGCTTACCTCCAGCCATCCAATCGTACCGTGGGCCTGTACATTCCCACCGAAAAGCCCGAACGCACTTCGGTTCCTGCGACTCCCGAACTCGCCAAGATGATTGGGGATTACAAGGGCCGCGAAGAAACCTCCGTGGGCGAAGCGTTCGACGTCAGCCCGCTGGCGATCGAAGAGCGTACCCTTCGCACCAAGATTGATGGCGTCCAGGTCGCCATGCTCCCCAAGAAGACCCGTTCTTCAACTGTCGTCCTGCGATTGACCCTCCGCTATGGCAACGAAAAATCACTCTTTGGTCTCGCCAAGGCCTGCGAGTTTTTGCCCCCGATGATGCTCCGCGGCACCAAGTCACTCACCCGGCAGCAACTGCAGGATGCGCTCGACAAGAACTTCGCTTCACTCAGTGCCGGTGGCAATGCGGGCGAAGCGACGTTTGTCATTGAAACCAAACGCCAGAATCTGGTGGCTGTCCTGGGGTTATTGAAGCAGGTTCTACGAGAGCCTGCGTTCCCGGAAAGTGAACTGGCAGTCATCAAGCAGCAGGTCAGAGCCAATCTCGAACAGGGTCTGACAGATCCTCAGACACTGGCTGTCAAAACGGTCTCAAAGGCTCTTTCGCCTTACCCCGCTGGCGATGTTCGCTCAGTCCCCACCGTGGAAGAAGAACTTAAGCTCGTCGAGGCGATCGAAGTCGAAGGCCTCAAGCGGCTTTACAACGATTTCCTGAGTGCTCAAGTCGGCCAGATTGCGATTGTGGGCGACTTCGATCCAGCGGAAGTCGAATCAGCTCTCAAGGGGGTGCTGGCCGATTGGAAGTCGGATCAGACATACGAACGCATTAGCCGTACAGGATCTGTTCCGATCACTGCTGAAGTGAAGCGGATTCAGATTCCTGATAAAGCCAACGCCTTCTACTTTGGTGGTGCCGTCATGCCGATGAGTGACGATCACCCCGATTACCCAGCTATGATCGTGGGGAACTATGTGCTCGGAGCTGGCGCACTTTCCTCGCGGCTGGGTGACCGCATTCGTCAAAAGGAAGGCCTTTCGTATGGGGTGGGCTCCGCATTTCGGGCTGGAATGCTCGACCAGCGGGCCACGCTTTCGCTCTATGCCATTGCCAATCCTGCGAACATGGAAAAGGTGAATGCTGCGGTCAACGAAGAACTCGCCCGCCTGCTGAAGGAAGGGGTCACGCAGCAGGAACTGGATGCCGCCAAGCAAGGCTATCTTCAAGCCCAGCAGGTCGGTCGTACAGAAGACCCCAAGATTGCCCGGCTGCTCGAAGAAAACCTCTACGCCGGCCGCACCATGCAGTATGTCGCCAAACTCGAAACAGCAATTGGCGACCTGACGACGGAAAAGGTTCTGGAAGCCGTCCGCAGGCACATCCATCCCAACCAGATTCTCACTGTGATCGCAGGAGATCTGGCCAAGGAGTAGTTTGATTAGGTTATCTCCTGTGGTTCCGACTTTGTGCGGTTGCGTAGTTTCACTACGCAACCGTTTTCCTTATATCAAGCCACTCAAGAGATGAGTGCCCATTCAACAACGACACATTCACTGCAAAGAAATCATAACACCCTTCATCATCTCCTTACTGAATGATCAGGAACTGATTATGGGGTGCGTACTTATTGGGTCGGCAACGATGCTGGCCGGACTCTTGCTTTACATTCAGTACTTGGCAGGCATTGCAGCAGTAATGGAATGACCGGAAACAATACCCACAAAAGATAGAATTTAAATAGGTAGATTCCTGACATTACTTCGCTACGGATTTTTCGATGGTTAAGGTGTTTGGGATAACGTGACTTTCGGAAGTCTCGTGCGGAACGGTAGGCGAGTTCTAATTCCGCAATCGAACGGAATGGCGTTGTATACTTCTCGAATGGGTCAGTTCGATTTTGGCTAGAACCTAATTGAGAGACGATGATTGACAGGATGCCAAATGGTATGAAAAGCGGAATGAGATGCCAGCCTATACCAACCTGATACGCAATGCCGATACAGCACAAAAGCAGAAACACTGAAACTAACTGCCGTGCTGACCATTGCCGGATACAACAAACATCAGTCTGAAATCCAGAGTCCAGCAGCAGCAATAGCCGCTGGACATAGTCCCATGTGGGCTTGTCAGCGACTACAAAATGATCATCACAATCGTCGTACAAATGCCACAAGTGCTTGGATACACCTTGGACAGTTGAGTCAGAGTTCTCGTAGAACTGCTGAAGCAAATCATCGAATTGGAACGCTGTCAATTCTTCATTCAGATACTGCCTGATGATCTCAGCGAGCTTCTGGCGAGCCTCGAAGTCCACCATACGATGACTCCATCAGAGTATCCGTACCCAGGATTCGACATATGAGAAATTTAGTTCAGAGAAAGTGATGTCTGAATGTTGTTCGCCAAATCAGACTGAATCGCTCTCACCCTAATGCATTCCACTTGCCTGCATCATCCGCATGCGGGCCAGAGCTTCTTCGGCCTCGGCGATCCGGCCGCAGCGCTGACAGATCACCGACATCTGTGTGTACGAGAAACTGTCGTGAGGCTCCAACTCCGTCACCTTGCGGGCGTGAGCAATCGCTTCATCGTGGCGGCCCAGCTTCTGCAAAATGACAGCCAGTGCCGAGTAGGTCAGCACATGCTCGGGATACTCCACGAGAATGGCTTCCAGGCTCTTGGCCGCTCCATCCAGATCTCCCTGGTTCTTGAGCCGAATGGCAGCATCATAAGCATCATCAACGGCAGCCATGAGAATCTCCGAAA
>JAIXUU010000293.1 GCA_027483405.1 Planctomyces sp.
CCTCTGTCAGCCGAGCACTCAGTCAACTGGCCCGACAAGTCTCGACATTCCCTTCGATCACCGGCTCGGGTTATCTGCCCCTGGGCACAGGTTCTTTCCTGCCGACTGGCACCGGCTCCTCTTTGACTGGTGGCGGCTCGACCACGACCACACGCCGCTTTGCCACGGGTCGACTCGTCTCGGGCCCACCCGGCATCGACCGCATCCCGGCTCTCCTCACGGCTGGTGAATATGTCCTGAGTTCCGAAGTCGTGCAGCGAATCGGGCTCGGAAATCTGTCGCAACTTTCAGCCGCCGCTGCCGGTTCTTCCAGAGCCATAGCTCCACCAGCCACCGTGCAGAATTCCCACCATCAATCGATTGGCGAACTGCACGTTCACATGGCCCAGAACCTGGATCTTGAATCATTCACGCAGAATCTGGCCGCCGATGCCCAAAGACTCCGCCATCGCCGCGGCTAAGATCCCCCTCTGGAACCCTCGCCCGCGTCCTTGTGGGCGAGGGCAGTATGAGCGTGTTCTGTCTTTCTCTTCCTGTAGGGTGCAATGCAGCGTAAGCGGAATGCACCAGCTCTCCCCCTATTTCCCTTCATTGCCTTCCCGCCTTCTGCCGTTCGCTGCCTTCACGCCTTCGCGAGAGACCTCCGAATTCGGCTTCATCCTTCTCCCCTTTTTCCCTTCCCGCCTTCACCCCCTTCCTCATCGGTCCACCATGCCCCTCCAATTCCACCCGGCTATCGCCCGATCGACCGCCTGGTTCTCGCTCCCCCGGCCCATCGTTTCTCTTCGTGTGCAGGACGTCTGGGATGCCGAGCGCTTCAAGTCTCCACTGATTGATGGCCAGCGCACGGTCGGTCATTCTCAAGGTGGCTCGACGATTGTCATTCAGGGACAGGTCGCTGCCCAGGCGGAAGAAGTTCGTTTCACGGAAGCTGAGATGCTGGCCACACTGCTTTCTTTGCGTGAGGCCCTGCATGTGGGCGAGTCTCAGTCCAAGTTCGACCTTGTGCTCTTTTTTGATCCCGTCACCCACGAGCGTCAATACTTCCAGGAGTGCTCGACGACCCGTTTGGAATGGGATCTCTCCGAAGCCAGCCTCTACACCTATTCCCTCACGATCCAAGCCGACGATCCCCAGATTCACACCGCCTAAGAAACCTTTGCACGAAAAACCTTCCTCACGCGAAGCCGCGAAGTTCTCCAAGAAGATCAGCAGATGCACTTCTTCCTGAGTCTGTAGGGCATGCTCGCGCATGCCAAAGAATTCGTATCTCATGTCCCCCTCTGGAACCCTCGCCCACGTCTGCGTGAGTGAGCGCAGTGTGAGGGTCTTTTCCCCATTTTTTGTGACGAATCATCATCAAACTCTCACAGTACCGGGTGGCAGGGGTCGGATGTCTTCATCCGCCCCCTGGTCAACAAAGTTCGCAGGCACGATGGCACCGGTAAAGTTCCTTCCCATGATGATTGCCATGAACATCAACGCCCCATGACCTGTGGGCAAACGAAGACGTTTGACCCCAGCCACGCTTCTTAATCACCACGCCCACCACCAGCTCCTCACCTTCTTCCCCTTCCTGCCTTCCCGCCTTCTTCCCTTCGCTGCCTTTGCCTTTTCGCGCGAAACACCCGACTCCCAACCATCCACCAACAACCCACAACTCCCCCTACCCCGGCTCACTTCATGCGCAACATCTTTCTCCATGCCGGCAGCCCCTCAGCAGCACCTCTCCTCATCGACCATCGCCTCGTCTCCAACTGCTGGTTCGAATGGCTCCGGCAAGGGGGCTGCGGCCCGGGCGAACTCGAATGCAATCTCCCCCTCGACAGCCCACTCTTCGCACCCGGCGATTTCGTCTCGATCGAAGATCATCTCGGCAACCGCTGGTACCTCGGACGCATTGAAGAACATTTCACCCGCTGGCCCAACCGCGCCATCATTCGCCTGGAAGGCCTCGCGGTCGAACTGGGCGAAGTCTTCCCCGGCGGCTTTGCGAACAACGAGACCGATGCTCCCGATCCTTATCGACTTGGGCTCACTGAAGGGGGTTTCTCCTTCGATCCCGATTATGGCAACGAATCCTTCGCCTTCGCTTCACGGCCGGAAGACGTCGTCCGCAAACTGCTCGAACTCGAAGAGATTGCCAGCACCCAAATCGCTTTCCCGCCCGAAGAAATCACCAACACCACTACTCCCGTCCCTTTGGAAAGCTTCAAGTTCCATGGGGAAGAGTCGCTTCGTTCGATCTTTAAAGATCTCGCTCTGAGGGCTGGCAATGCTCCCTGGGGTGTCGATGAAATGGGCCGCTTCTTTTTCCGTGCCGGTCAGGAATTCTCGACACAGTCCATTCCTCGAACTTCGGTCATCCAGCTCGAACACTCCCGCAGTCTCGACCAGATCTTCAATCGCGTCCTGCTGACCGGGGCCTACCTTTATCTTCCCAATGGCCAGCCCTATCGCTGGCGTGGCAACTATACCGAACCGACCAGTCGAGCCTTGTATGGCGAACGCCGCATTCGCTTGTGGGTTCCGTGGATTCGTACGGCTCAGGATGCCCGTGGCTTCCTCAAGGAATTCTTTTCGCAATATGCCTTTCCCACAGGCCGCCTGCAGGTGGAGTCGGTCGCTTCGAGCCCATGGCTTCCCCCCTGGAAAACTCGCTATCAGATGGAAGGCTTTTCGGGATCCACCGGAGCCACCTGGCAGGCCGACAAGCTCCGCATCGAGTTCAATGAAACACCCGTCTACCGGCTCGAACTCGGCCCTGTTGATCCACGCACTCTCTGGCCAGAACCCGATCACGATGAACGCTGGCCACTGGCACCCACCAGCGCACTCCCCTCGGGCTTTGGTGGCGAAGACATCCCCCTCCCCTGGCCTCCCGGCGGCGGTGGTGGCGGCAGTTCTTCCTCCAGCACCGACTCTCTCACTTCTGACGAACTCTCTTCCTCGCTCGCACTCTCTTCAAGTGAGGCCTCTTCCATCCTCGATAACTCTTCGAACTCCAGTTCATGGCTCACCAGCGACTCATCCGGCGATTCAACTTTCACCAGCAGCGATGCCAGTCACTCCTCATCGGCCACATCCAGCAGCACAGAAAACTCCTCCAGCTGGCACTCCTCTTCGCTCTGGTCTTCTTCTGAGTCTCTCGAAAATTCATCATCGAACAGCGATTCGCTCTCCAGTACTTCGCTCGCCAGCGATCTCACTTCAAACCAAACCTCCAGCGAAGAAACACCCTCTAGCACAGAATCAGCAGCCACCCCCACCTCATTCGCACTTCCGACGGACGAACCAACCTCCACCCTCTCACCTCCCACCGATTCACCCACATCCTTCGAACCCCCTCACTCATTCGATTCGACAGAGACCGCTCCCCTCACGATCAGCAGTGAAGAGTCCGAATCTCCCTTCACTGAATCCTCCGCATCCACCACCAGCGAATCGTTAGAACTCCCCGTCAGTGTCCCTTCCGAAGATCTTCCTTAAGCCACTCAGCAACCTCTCTCGGAATGTTCTTTTTCCACCTCGAAAGCGCCACGGACATGTTCTATCGTTCGACCACCGATCAGCAATGGTCGCCGCTCGATCTCGAAAACCTCTACGCCGGCCCGCAAGGTTCCGCCTGCTGGCTCTTAGGTGGTGGCCCTTCACTCACCACTCTTCCACTCGAAAAAATTCGCTCGTCGCTGGCTCCCATCATGGCCATCAACCTCGCAGGTCACGGCCACATCATCCCCGACTTCTGGACAGCCTACGACCCCACCACACGCTTCCTCCCGGCCAGCTACCGCACTCCCCGCACTCTCAAATTCATTCACAAAAGACGGGCGATGGATCTCCTCCCCGGCGACACCTTCAAACTCTGCGAATGCCCCGGCGTGGTCTTCTTCGAACACGAAAAACGCAACTTCTCCCACTCGTTCTCGCCAGCCGCTACTCGCATTCTCGACTGGAATGATTCCTTCATTCAGGCCCTCGACCTGCTCCTGCATCTCGGCTTTCGCACCATCTACCTCGCAGGCTGCGAACTCTACATCGCTCCCTCGACGGAACTCCAGCAACAGGCTCAGCAGCAGGGCCTCAATTACCAGCCCGGCCAATCGCTAAGGCTCTTCCTCGAAGCCTGCCGCAGCCAGAACATCGCCCCGGAACTCACGGAAACCGCCATCACCGGCCCTCAATATCACTTTGATGAAGCCAAGCCCCTGGCAGCGACCCTTCGCACCGACGACCACTACCAGCGCACCGTCCAGCTTCTCAGACTCTCACGCCAGGCACTGACACAAACGGGCCTGAAGCTCATCTCCGTCACACCCCTCAGTCGCCTCAACGATTACTTCCCTTTTCAAGATGTCGAAAACGTCCTAGAAAATCTCGCCCACATCCAGGGCCCACCAGCACATCAGCAGACCCGCGGCCTCTACACCGGCCAACCCATCATGGCCCCACAACTCACCTGTCCCATGCGCGACCTCAAAGCCCCCATCGCGTAAGGAGTCACCAGCATATTCTTCGTGCCATGCTTGCGGCCCCGAGCAAGCATGCTCTGCACCTGCTGATGGGTGACGAGACATAGGGTGTTGGGTGTTTGGAATTTGGTATTCGGTATTCGGTGTTTGGTGTTTGGTTTTGGGAAGTTGGTAGTTGGGTGTTGGGTATTGGGTGGCACGTCCCTGAAGCCCCAAAAAAATCAAAACAGTGCGCAAGGGCGTGGTCTTTACGCTCTCAAACTCTCTTTTGATGTCCAGCCGGGTGGCCCGGCCAACTCGTGGCCGGGTTGTCGTGCGAAAGCAAGACAACAAGAAGCCGCGCCATGCGTTCAACCTGCCACGCACCATTCATTCTACGACCCGTCCAACTGCCCCTCTGGAACCCTCGCCCGGTCTTCCAGGAGAGGACAGGGTGAGGGTCTTCTGCCTTTGTTGTAGGATGCCATGCAGCGCCAGCGGAATGCTCCACCTTCCTGCCTTCTTCCCTACCCTAGAGCCTCTTGTCTTGCCCCCCTCCCTGCTTTATCCCCCCTTCCAACCTTCTCCCCTTCTCCGGCCCCCGTTCATGCCCAACTCCGTCGCCCGCCAGGTGACTGTCGTTATCCCGGTCTATGGCAGCCTCGATCATCTCCAGAAATGCCTCGCTTCACTCCTCGCCTGGCATCATGTTCCCATCCTCCTCATCGATGACGGAAACCCACCCGGCACACTCCAGCACTTCGCTTCTCAACCTGGCCTCAAAATCATCCGCCAGCCCCATCGAGGAGTCACCCACGCCTGGAACAGCGGCATCGCCGCCGTCCGCACACCCTGCGTCATCCTGCTCAACAGCGATGTCATCACCAGCGGCCCCTGGATCAAACAACTCATCGAACCTCTGCGGGCAACAGAATCATCACTCTCCACCCTGATTCAACTCACCGGTGCTGCCTGGCAATCGCCCACTGCCTCAGCCAGTGTCGGCATGCCGGCCCAAAGCCTGCTCGCCGGCTGGTGCCTCGCCTTCCGCAAGTCACTCTGGCACCACTTAAGACACTTCGACGAACGCTTCCGCCACTGGTATTCCGATACCGATTTCCAACAACGCCTGCTGGTCACATCCTCCGCACATCACACTTCCACAAGTCCTATCCGCTGCATCGACACACTCCCATTGAGTCACGCACTCCACGCCTCGACCCAACATCTCCCCGCTCGCTCACAACTCTACGCTCTCGATCGAACCGCTTACTTCCAGAAGTGGCAGCCTGAAGGCCATCGACCATGCACCTGATTCAAGTCATCAACGTCGGCCAGATTGTGGGTGGCACAGCCGCCTGTGCCTGGTCTGTCACGCGGGCACTTCCCGATGTTCAGCACAGCCTCTTTTCACTCAGTCCCATCTCACGCGAAACTCAGGCAGCCTTTGCTCCCGTTCCCATCCAATCACTCGCCGGTAGCAATCTCTCCCAGTTTCAAGCGGCACTGTGCGAACATGTCCAGCAAATTCGAGACGCGGGCGAACAGCCCCAACTCCTCCTGCACAACACTCATGCCCGCTGGCAACTCGCGCGCTGGCCTTGCCCCACGCTGATTTACGCGCATTCAAACACTTCACTGGTCAAGGCCCATCAACTCATCGTCTGTTCCCACTGGCTCAAACAACAGGCCCGGCTCGCAGGAACAGTCCTCTGGCAAGGTGTGCCCGATCCCCACGACATTCCACCACCAATCGGCTCATCCATCACCCCGCCAGCCGGTGCATTCCGCGTCGGTCGCCTCTGCACTCCCACAGTGAAAAAATTTCCCGCAGAACTCATCCCGCTCTATGCCCACTGGGCGAAACAGTTCCCGCAGATCTGGTGGGAATTCGTAGGCTGCCCCACGCTTCGCCAGCCCGCCTTGACCGAAGCCTGCATGGGACGCATTACCTTCCATCCCGCCGGTTGGTCAGCCCGACACTGGCTTTGCCAATGGGATGCCTGGCTCTATACCCAGCCCGCGATCCACGAGAGCTTCGGCCGCGTTCTGGCGGAAGCCATGCTCGCCGGCACATTTCCCATCTGCGATGCCCAGGGCGGCTTCTGTGAACAGTTTCCGATGACCAGCGAATTCCCGGTGGAAGCAGGTACAAAGCGCCAGCGCGGCCAATGCCATTCCCCCGCCGACTTCTCCGCCGATCTCCACTGGATGATCACCCAGCCCGCCCCCTGCCAATCCCTTCGCCAGACTCTGCAAAGCCACGCAGGAAAGCATTTCTCCCTCCCCGCCTTCGCCATCCGCCTCAAACAACTCCTGCCCCTTGCTTGAACCCTCGCCCGGTCTGTCGGGAATAGGCCGGGTGAGGGCGACTTTCTGCATCGTCGTGCCATGCTCACGGCTCGGAGTGAGCATGCCGGTTTGCGTGGATAACACTTCCTGAAGAAGCAAGAAAACATGCTTGCTCCGGGCCGCAAGCATGCCACGATCTTCAGAGCCGTTTTCCCACTCCCAACCAACAACCATCAACTCCCAACCCACCCTCACGCCACCCGGTTAAACCCATTCAAAGCCGCCACGCGATACGCCTCGGCCATTGTCGGATAGTTAAACGTCGTGTTGATAAAGTAGAGCAGCGTGTTGTTTGGCGCCGGCTGGGCCATGATCGCCTGACCAATGTGAATGATCTCACTCGCATTGGCACCAAAGCAGTGGATCCCCAGAATCTCCAGCGTTTCCCGATGGAACAGGATCTTGAGCATCCCGGTCGTCTGCCCCGTAATCTGTGCACGAGCCAGACTCTTGAACTGCGAATGTCCCACTTCATAGGGGACTTTCGCCTCGGTCAATTCGCGTTCGGTCTTTCCAATCGAGCTGATCTCGGGGCTCGTATAAATCCCGGTGGGAATCTCGCCAATCCCCACCAGTTGATCCTCTCCTAAAAGATGCGAAGCCGCATGCCGGCCTTGCGAATACGCCGCACTCGCCAGAGCCGGGAAGCCAATCACATCTCCCACTGCGTAAATCGTGGGGACAGCCGTCTGATAATGCTCGTTGACCTTCAGATTCCCGCGCTGATCGGGCGTGATCCCCACAGCTTCCAGGTTCATATCATCTGTGTTGCCCGTTCGCCCTGCTGCATACAGCAGAATATCAGTCTTAAGCTGCTTGCCCGATTTTAAGTGGACAATCACGCAATCTTCGCGAGGTTCCACAAAGTCGAGTGTTTCATGATGGCGAATCAGCATGCCGCGATCGCGGAAGTGATAGCTGAGCGCATCGACAATCTCCTCGTCGAGAAACTCCAAGAGCTTGTCGCGTGTATTGACGAGGTTCACCTTGCAATCCAGGTTCCGGAACATACTGGCGTATTCACAGCCAATCACCCCCGCACCATAGACTGTGGCCGAACGCACATCGTAAGCGAGATCGAGAATCGTATCGCTGTCAAAGACTCGTGGATGATTGAAATCGACTTCCGCCGGTCGATAAGGTCGCGAACCCGTCGCCACCACAATGTGTTCCGCGGTCACCAGCTTATGACCTTCATCATGTTCCGTAATCAGTACCGTATGCTGATCGATGAACTTGGCTGTCCCCTGGAGCACAGGCACGTCGTTCCGCTCATAAAAGGTGCCACGCATCTGCACCTGGCGCTCAATCACCGCCCGGGCTGTCCGGCGGAGCTTCTGAAAACTCAAATGAGCCGACAGACCATGTTCCGCAAACAGCTTGTTCGAGTTGACTTCCATCATCTGGAAGATCGCATAGCGCAAAGCCTTCGAAGGGATGGTGCCGCGATGAGTGCAGTTGCCACCAATCTGATGGTACTTCTCGACCATCCCCACCCGTTTGCCATGCTTGGCGGCTTGCATGGCCGCCCCTTCGCCACCCGGCCCGGAGCCAATCACCAGGACATCAAAGTCGAATGTCTCAGGCTTTGCTGGTGCAGTCGTCGCAGGCAAACCAGTCATCTTGCACTATTCCTTAGATCATCAAATCTGATCAATCCCTCAACCTCCCTGAGCGCCCCGTCAAAATATCAGTCCCGCACAAGATCGGCTAGTGCGTCTCCTCGCGGAAGAACTCTTTCGGGAACCCTCGCCCGCGTCTTCGAGGGAGTGTGCCGGTTGAAGGGCTTTTCTCTATCTCTTTGTGCCGAACATCTCATAGCCACGGCAGAACAATGCCGGCATCACGCTGGGGGTAATGCCCCTGCCTTCTGAGCCGATCGCCACAGGCGCCAGGTCCGCTGATCGAACCCGAAATTCTGGCCCGTCAGCTTCATTAACGCCTCGCGAACTTCTTCATTCTGATGCACCTGCTCAACAGTGATCGTCTTCATCGGACGTGGCGTCATCGTATCGGGAACAATCGTCCCCCCTCCATTGATGATCTGACCATCGGGCAGAAAAATCCGATTGTTGGCCCCCGGTATCAGTGGTGAAGAGGTCGATCCACCCGAACGCAAACCAGTAGCACTCGCACCATCTGTCACCGGCACCTGCACCTGATATCGATGCCTCGTCACCAGAGCCTCAATCAACGGGTCGATGGATGAATCATCCCCTTTCACCAGCAATGCCCGCCCTGCCCGGCACACCACCGCATTCAGATCGTGCTTGAGGTGACGAGCCC
The DNA here is from genome assembly GCA_027483405.1 of Planctomyces sp. Classification (GTDB taxonomy): domain Bacteria; phylum Planctomycetota; class Planctomycetia; order Planctomycetales; family Planctomycetaceae; genus Planctopirus. The sequence continues at coordinate 9,090 of JAIXUU010000293.1, forward strand.
AGAAGCCGCGCGCCTGGGGGAGAAACTCTTCCGCAACCCCACTGACGGCGCTGTAGCGAATCTCCAGATCGTCGTCGAACAGGGCAGCACGGGCGAGTGCTGTCGCAGGACGTTCTCCCTTCAGCTTCGAGAGAGAACTGATCCCCACGAGACGAAAGTTCCTGCGGGCATCTTTCATCACAAAGCGTTCAATCGCTGCTGTGGCATCCGGGTCAGTCAGTTGCTCGAACTGGAATAGACCCTCCGCATTCCGCTGCGGATTTTCACTTGCCAGCCAGTTCATCCACAAACGAATTTTCGGGAACCAGGCCTGCTCGGCTTCAAGTTCGGCTTTGCTCCGCTCCAGAAGTTCAAGCTCCTGCAAAGTGATGTACCGGCCTTTATACTTCACATAGCCTTTGGCCATCATCCATTCATCGCGATCAACCCACTTCCCCTCCTGAAACGTATGGTTCAGCCCTTGATGAGCTTTTTCATCCTCAGGATCGAGACGAAGAATCTCGCGCAGTTGTTCTTCACGCTGTTTAGTCAGACCACGCTGACGTGCCCAGTTGGCCAGCTCCCACCGCGCTTCAACAGTATCAGTGACCTCCTCGGCCCGGGTTTCATATTCCTCAGCCACTGGTGAACGCGGCGTGACAAACGCAATCTGCGAACGAAGAATTGTCACCTCACCACCCGTCGCCAGCAGAATCGTGACCGGCTCATCGACCATCGCAGGTTGAACCGGTGGAGTTTGTGCCGACGAGGAAGACTCTGGAGTCCCTGGATCTGGTTTGTTGGGAGCCGGCTTGCCGGGAGTCACTGCTTTGGCAACAGACAGCGGCTTGCTGAGCTTGCCGCGAATCTCCCCTCCGGTTACCAGCTTAATCACATCCGCCTGTGCCGAAGAAACCAGCAATCCCATCCCTACCAGCGTGCACAGCGCGACCACGACATGGCCACACACCCAGCGGCCCATGCCGGAGGCGAATGACCCTGCTGTTCGATACCAGAATTCGCGAAGCATTCGAACCATGACGAAATCCACATGCCTGAAAAAGCCAACCGCATTGTAATTACTTTTCGGAATCTGAGTCATGGAAAAACGGTTCGACTCTCCACCAGAAGGCCGAATTCACCATGAACTTCCACCGGCAGAATCACCCGAAAATTCGAGAAGGCCAAACTCCAAATTCACACCAGACAACCCGCAAGAACCCGACAATCGGCAAAAGCGCCAGAATTTTGCCAAACCACGGGCGAATCGAGCCCGGAACAACTGGATGAAAGCTCAAATTCACCGATGGATGCGGCTGGCGTTTGGTGTTCTGCGAGCGATAGAATCACTCATGTCGAGCTGGGGGGATTGGTGGAAATCTGCAGCCTGGAGGCGCGGTTTTTTCAAGGCCCGACTCCCTTTTGGTTGGGATTGCTCTTGTACAGTCGATTCTGTGGTAGGTTTCGAAAGGGATCTTCCACAAGGTCATCTTCATCCATGAGGTTCTCCCATCGAGTCGATGTCCAGAAGTTTCCGGGTGAATTCAGTCGTACGGATCCAGTGGTTTGTCATGATTTTCCGGCTGCCTGTGTGAGGCGGAAAGTTTGATCTCCTGCAAAGTGATTCCTGCCAGATATAACGGTTCAGGTTGTTCTATGAATGCAGATGTTCTCGGTACAGCAGTCATTCCCGTCGAGAGTCGCCGCTTTGCGAACTGGGGTGTTCTGGCCTCTTTGCCCGGAATTCGCCATGCCGTCTGGGCTATCCTTCCCGCACTGTTGCTGGTCAGCAGCTTCGGTGATCTGACTCCAGTGCAGGCCCAGCAGACGACAGGTCTCATCACACAGGATCAAGCCCAGGCCATTGGTTTGGAACGTGCCTGGTGGGGACAGGCCGTCTTCAATCCTTCACGCGACAAGATTGCCCACATCGTCATTGATGAAGACAATCTTTACGTGCAGGCCACATCCGGCCACGTCACAGCCTTCGATGCCGAAGATGGCCGCAAGCTTTGGGCCGTTCTTCTGGGCTCAAATGACGACCCCATGTTTCCCGTCGCTGCGAACGAGACAGAATGCATTGTCATCGTCGGTACCAAAATGGTCTGCCTGCAGAAACGAACAGGCAAAATCCTCTGGACGCTTCGCCTGCCCGGTGCCCCTTCGACAGGTGCCGCCGTCGATGATGACCATGTCTACTACGGGACACTCAACGGCAGTGTCTACGCTTTCAGCCTGAAGCGGATTCGCGAACTCTATCTCGAACAGCGTTTGCCTCAATGGTCTTATGATGCGTTTGTCTGGAAGTATAAAGCAGCTGGTGAAATTACCTCGACACCCATAGCCGGTGGCCGCCTGGTGAAGTTCGCCAGTCGAGATGGTTCGGTCTATGCCGTCTCAGCCCGCGATCGTCGCCTGGCCTTCCAGTTCGAGACCGACGCACCCATTGTCGCTCCCATGGCACTTTCCGGCCGCTCACTCTATCTCGCTTCCGAAGACTTCACCTTCTATTCCATCGATGCAGAAAACGGCAATGTGAATTGGGATTTCTCGACGGGCCTGCCCATCCGCAAAGCACCTCATGTCGTCGGAAACGACCTGTTTGTCACTCCAGATCGCGGCGGCATGTACTGCATGTCAACCTCCGCAGGAACACAGCGCTGGTGGAACAAAGCCATTACGCAATTTGTCGCAGTCGGTGGCAACAGCGTCTACGCCAGTGATGCCAACATGAACCTCCTGATGCTCTCGCGATCTGAAGGGAAAGTGACAGGTTCTTTGCCAGTTCGTCACTACACCTATCGCGTGGCCAACGACCGCACCGACAGGTTGTATCTGTCCACAGCGAATGGAACTGTGGTCTGTCTGCGTCCGACCGGGCGGCCCTATCCCACATTCCATCGCTATCCCGATCGCCTGCCACTGATGCCCGAGTTCGAACCCGAACCCGGCACCGAACCAGCCGCCGAAAATCCCCCCGCCGGCAACTGATACAGATTCCATGCTGAACTCTACCATACCAACCCCGCTCATAACGTGTTCAATGAAGTTGGGTATTGGGAGTTGGGGTGCCCCAGCGTCCTCTGGAACTCTCGCCCACGTCTGCGTGGGAGAGGGCAGCGTGAGGGTCTTCTCCCCATCTCTAAAACGTCTTGATCAGGCTTCACGCCACGCTTGCAGCTCCTTTTGAGTGAATACCGAGCAAGCATGTTCATCGCCTTCTCAAGGGTGCCATGCACTGCATGTCCAAAATCAGAACACTGCAAAAGGGCGTGGTCGTTAAGAACTTCAACGTCACTTGCCCTGTCAGCCTGCATAGCGTTCACGATCAAGCGACCGCCGCCGCAAATGATCACACCCTGAGCCAAACGATGTTCAGCTCAGGGTGCGCGAAATATGAAATCGGGCAGCAATACTTAGCGGAAGGAGTTGGGGTCGCCAAACAGACCGCCTGATCCAGTATTCCCTGTCGTACCACCACGCAGCGGCTCTTTGCGTTTGCGTTCGTACTGCTGGCCTTTACCTGGGGCAAGGTCTTCATCCTTGGGTGGAGCCACCACTTCAGGCTTCGGCTTGAGGGCTTTGACCGACAGGCTGATCCGCTGACGCTCAGGCTGAATTTCCAGCACTTGAGCATCGACCTGCTGACCTTCCTTAAGCACATCAGCCACGCGCTTGACCCGCTTGTAGTCCAGCTCGCTGATATGGATCATTCCTTCCACACCCGGCTCAAGCTCGATGAACGCACCAAAATCGGTAATGCGTGTCACCTTACCTGTGACAGTCTTGCCGACGGCATATGTCTCAGGAGCCGAGTTCCACGGGTTCTGCACGAGTTGCCTCATGCCCAGACCGATCTTCTGCTTTTCGCGATCAAGCGACAGCACCACCACGTCGACAGTCTGCTGTTCACGCACACAATCTGTGGGGTGCTTGATACGAGTCCAGCTCATCTCGCCCACATGCAGGAAGCCATCGACCCCACCGAGATCAACAAAGGCACCATAATCCTTGATCGTCTTGATCGTCCCTGTGAACTTCTGGCCCACTTCGACCTTATCCCAGAAACTGGCAGCAGCTTCTTTACGCTCGGCAATCAGAATCGCCTTGCGGCTGACCACGAGATTCCGCTTGGCGGGATTCACTTCGGTGACTTCCACCGGGAACTTCTTGCCAACAAAAGCATCCATTGAGGAGACAAAACCAAGTTCCACCTGGCTCGCTGGCAGGAAGGCACGAATCTGGCCCACAGCCACTTCCAGCCCGCCTTTATTCACAGCGGTCACATACGCTTCAACAATCTGGCCCTTCTGGAGTTCATCCCAGTTGCCACGAGCCCGACGAGTCGATTTTGTGAGATTCACATAAATCAGCCCCTGCTCGGCATCGTACTTTTCCACGATGACCAGATGCTCTTCACCGGGATGTGGCGGCTTTCCCTGGGGAAAGTTTCGCGTGGGAAGCATGCCGGGAGAGCGGAAGCCGAGATCGACAAACGTATTTTCGGGTGAGACCGACTGCACTTTGGCCTTGAGCTTCATGCCCGGTGCCAGTTGGTCTTCGGATGTAATCTGTGCAGCGACAGAAGCACTATCGCCCGCACCCACAATCTCACTGGCACCAGCCACCGTCGGTGCTCCACCCGACATCGCAGCAGCCAGTTCTGCTTCCAGTACCGGGTCAAGTTCTTCGGTCCGGGGAATTTCCACCGGGCCCGCTTGAGGGATCGTCGCCACCTGGGGCACGCCCGGCGTCTGTCCATCAGCAGCGTAAGTGGGAATGGCCAGTCCATCTTTGGACGAGAGTGTCGGATTGAGTTCCACTCGCTTGCGAGGTGCCTCAGCAGGCTCTGCTGCGATTGGTGCAGCTTCCGCAGCAACCGTGACCACTGGCTCAGTTTCTGGTGAAACAGCTTCTGCCGCTGGAGTAGAAGCGACCGGGCTGTCGCCGGTAACAACCTGGGGAGCACTCGAAAGCTCTGTGGGAGCAACTGCCTCTACAGAAGAGACAGGTTCTGCTGGAGAAGATGCCTCAGGCGAAAGGCTGGCATCCACAGGTTTGTTTTCACCGTCACCGCTCATCGTAATTTACCAATATCGATCGTTCGTTGTGGGGGGCTGTCATCCAGTCTTCAGCCGCCACATATCGGGATATAGACTGGCCCCAGAAATGCTAGCGAAAAAAAATTGTCAATGCCACGAGCAACCGCTAAACCGCCAGAAACTGACAGACTTTGCCTCATTTCGGAAAGCTCCTCCAGACCCACCCGGCTTACCCAACCCTCCAGATGTGGTTAAATGTCCAGTGCTCTGGCTTGTTGATTTTCTTACCATCAGCGGCCACGATCGGCATTTGCTGAAAACCATCAGACCTTTTCGTGGCCCGGTCGGTGTACGATTGCAGGAGTCTCCATTGAATCAATTGCTGCTGGAAGACTGCATCGCAGGGCTTGGCAAACAGCCTGCAGGATCGGTCGATCTGGCGTTTGCCGATCCTCCCTTCAACATTGGCTACACTTACGACGTTTATGCCGATTCCAAAGAAAGCCAGCAGTACCTGGCCTGGTGCGAAGAATGGATCGCTGCCGTCTACCGAGCACTTAAGCCTGATGGCACATTCTGGCTGGCCATTGGCGATGAATATGCTGCGGAGCTGAAAGTTGCTGCCCAGAAAATTGGTTTTCATACGCGCAGTTGGGTCGTGTGGTATTACACCTTTGGGGTGAACTGCAAATTCAAATTCACCCGCTCGCATGCACACATCTTTTACTTTGTGAAGGATCGCGAGAAGTTCACCTTCAACAGCGAAGATCCTGCCAACCGCATCCCTTCCGCCAGACAGCTGGTTTATGCCGATAAGCGGGCCAATCCAAAAGGTCGCCTGCCAGACGATACGTGGATCATCCCCCCCACTGTCGAAGAGATGGCCCGCCAGACCAATGCCACCTGGGTGCTCAGGCCACAGGATCTGGCCGATCGCTTCACTCCCACGGAAGATACCTGGTACTTCCCGCGTGTGGCCGGCACCTTCAAAGAGCGCGAAGGTTTTCACGGCTGCCAGATGCCCGAACAACTTCTGGGACGCATCATCCGCATGTGCTCGCATCCCGGAGAACTGGTGCTCGATCCCTTCTCCGGAAGTGCGACCACACTGGCCGTGGCCAAAAAACTCGGCCGCAAGTATCTCGGCTTCGATATCAGCGAGCAGTACGTGACTCACGGCCTCAAGCGGCTCGAATCGATCGAACCAGGCGATCCCCTCGACGGTGCCGCCGAACCCACCATGAGTGCCCCCAGTACCGCCAAAGGCAAACAGCGAAAATCCCTGCCGAAGTAGCGGGGTTTGGCTACTGGATCCTTGAATCTATTGAGGTGTGGACGCTTGACTTGCTTGCAGGTGAATTTCCTATGCTATTCCGAGGCGCGAAGTGGACAACCGAAAAAATTCTTGATCGACTGGCTACGCGCCGTGTGCGGACTTTGGAACTGTACAACACGTCCGCAGGCGACGATCTGCTTCTGGAACTTGCACAAACCGGCTCACTGACCGCACTGGATGTCTCCAGCGCTCACATCACTGACGTTGGAGTGCAGGCGATCGTTCGCCAATGCAAGTTGAAAAGTCTCATGTTTCGCGACGCTGTCGGTGTGACGGATCGGTCGATGGTCGATATCTCCGGTTGCAAAACACTGCGAGAACTCTATCTCGAGGGCACATCGGTATCAGACGATGGAATCGGCCAGATTGGAAGGCTGCCCGAGCTTTGGTCACTCGACATCAGTCGAACGGCCGTGACGGACATCGGACTCGAACGTATTGCCTCCGATCGAATTCGCCTGATTTCTTTCAACGATTCCCAGATCACCGGGCATGGTTTTTCCTCCTGGTCCGTGCCTGACAAGTTCTCGCTTTACACCCGTCGTTCGCAATTGGATGACGAGGGATTTGCGGTCGCATGCAGATCCTTTCCTTTTTTGTGGAATCTCGCGATCGAAGATGTCCCTTTGACAAACAAGGGCTTGTTTTCGCTTGCGGGTCAATGTCCCACTTCGATGAGAATCAATGGCTCCAGAATCGACCGAGACGGTGTTCTCTGGATCATTGAGAACCTGCCAGTGCACCTGCTCGAAACCGATACTCGACAGTTTTCCGAGGCGGATGCGAAAACGTACGAGAACTATCAAGGCCGATATCTGAAAATCTTGCCTTGGGATCGCAGCGAAACTGATCAGTAGTGACTGTTGTTAGACCACGAGTTGAGCACAACTTCTATCCAGTCCAAGTAGGGCAGGATCCCGCCTGCCTCCCTGACGCTCCTCCAACCTTCGTGGTGCACCCGATTCTTACCCATCCGGGTGGCCCAGACGTGGCTCTGCACGTCTGGGTGACGCCAGTCACGAGAAAATCGTCATGCAAAATACACGAATTCCCGTAGAACGCCCCGGCTGATACTCTGTTTTCTATCAGAATGGTCGATCCGCTCAAGCACGGCCTGATGAACCGCGTCACCGATAAGCCTTGGAGTTCATTCCACGTTTCGCGCGGGCGGACGAATACTCGCTGAATTGGGGGCCGCACGAATCAATGGAGTAGCAACGAATTCAGTGATCTTGAATGATGGCACGAAAAGAAGCTGGTGGCTTGCGCAAAGCCTTAAACTACCCTGCGGGGATCACGGTTAACTGTTCGCCCTCCCCCGAGGCTGTTGATTCCCCGGGTGGCAGCTCAACAAGGACTCGTTATCCACCAGCGGCTGTGACATACATCACTGGCATCCATCTGAGGGAGAATCGCCGATGCCCCGGTTCGTAGAAATCGCCATCTGCCTCTTCGCACAATGCGTCGCTGTTATCGGTATCCTGATCGGGTGGGGGTTCATTACACCGCTGCTGACTTATGTCTCCACTGCGATTCAAGGGCAGCCGTGGCAGGTGGGGGAAATGGCTCGGCTGATCGCGCTGGTCTGCGGGCCGGTTCTGCTGGGACTGTTCACCCTCGTCGGGCTCACCTGGTATCTCTGGTTCACTCACGTCCAGCGGCAGCGGATGCGGCTGTATCCGGATCGGCCGTGGATGTGGCAGTCGGACTGGGCTGAGAAGTCGATCCGCTTGTCGAACCAAACGACACTGTGGATCACGATCATCTCATCGACGCTATATGTTCTCGTCGTTTTGCCGATGGGGATCTACTTCGCCTCGCTGAAGAATGCGAGTCTCGTCTATTTGTTCGTGGGAGCTGTCGGCTGTTTCCTGCTGATCTTCTTTCGCCTGCTGTGGGTGAATCGCCAGTGGAATCGATCGAGCATGAAACTGGAAACGCTGCCGGGCGTGATTGGCGGAAGCTTTGAAGGAGTGGTCACGATTCCGGAATCGATCCCGGAAGGCACCATCATGAGCATCGCACTCCGATGTGACATGACACGAAGTGCTCGCACCTCAGCAGATGGAAGAGAAGATTTGGTTGATATGGCCATCGGAATTGAGCGTAGCCGTCATGGACAGTCGACATTGCAGACTCAGACAATCTATGAAGATCGCCGCCAGTTCACCGTCACGCGGACTTCGCTCGAATCGGCGACAACCGTCTTGCCGGTCTCCTTCCAGATACCAGAGGACTTACCCTCCTCCGGCAAACAGCTCCCCTCGGCGTCCGATGGCTTGTCACTTCGCACCCGCATCACCGATTACTGCAACTGGCGAGTCCAAATCAAACTCGAACAGGCGTCGGACTTAAGGGAAATCTTTTTCGAGGTTCCAATCTTCGACCTGGGAAATGGATCCATCTCAAAGGCTGATCGAAGATAGCAGTCTTGGAAGCACACCCACTAAGTGCGGAATCTTCCTGGAGCCGCAGAAAATTCAAAATCCCCTTGCCTCGCTTGCCGTATAGCAATGCGGGACAAAGGGATTTGATTGAGTGGAGGCGGCTTCTTCGACTCGCAAGGTTGCCGAATTTCGATCATCTGAGGGTCGCAGATTCAAGCCTTGTTGGGGGAGGCACTCGGACCAGTTCTGCCCGGCAATTCCTCGTAGTAACAGTCCTGAACCCACTCCCAGGTACTCCCGTTCATGTCGTGCAGGCCCCAGGCATTCGCCTTCTTAGTGCCTACCGGCTTCAAATAACCGCCGCTGTTTCCATCGTGCCACGCCACGTCATCCACGCTGCCTCCGGGGTACATTCCTGTCTCACCCGCTCGCGCAGCGTATTCATACTGCGCTTCGGTCGGCAAAGACATCATTCCGCCATCGTCACTCCCAAGGTTGGCATTGACCTTCTCCATGAACACTTGGGCGTCATCCCAACTGACGCCAACGATGGGGAGATTACTCCCTTTGTTTTTCTCAGGGTGAGGCTTGCCGTAGGGGCCTATGCCCTCCAGTGGATTGCTCCCCATTACCGCCGCCCACTGCGACTGGGTCACCTCGGTTTTTGAGATCCAGAAGCCCTTGCTCAGGGTGACTTTCGCCTGATCTTCTCGACTTTCCCGGGCCTCCTCGGATGGCGGGCTGCCCATCATGAACTCACCCGCTGGGCACCAGCAGAAAGTCATCTTCACGCCGGGCGCGATTTCGAACTCACGCTCCTCGCCAGCACGGTTTCCCTTGAGCTTTGCGTAAGCCTTTGCACCAGCGGTATCGACAGAGTCTGGATGGGCTTCTTTTCTTTGTGCATTCATCTCTGTCTTCGGGAGGGAGTCCCGAAATTCCGCATCAAGTTCAGCAAGGTCCACATAGATGACGCGGTCCGACCACTTCCCGCTGATGACGGATTTGGAACGATGATTGATGTAGGAGCGCCCATCACGCTGACCCAGGTAAGTGATGCTGTGCATCGTTTGGGGCATTCCAATTAACGCATACTCCTTCTTGAACTCGGCTGGTGAAACACGCTTTGGCGTAACGCCGGCGGGAAGTTGATTTTCGTTGGTTGCAGGTTTGGAAGGGGCGATAGTCTGCGCGTGCGTGCTGGCCAAGTAAATCAACGCGAGTGCCATGACAATGATTTCACCGAGTCTTTTCGATCTTCTCATCTTTGTGGTTCCGTTGAGTTACTTTGCACTTCCGTTCGAACCCCAAAGAGGGTTATGCGCATGAGTTCGCTGAAATCATTTGCGCGGATTCAAAAAAAGTTCGTTTCTCAAAAAGTAGCCAATGGTTTCGTCTGACTGTTAGGGAAGAAAAAAGGTGTGAGGAATCGATTTCATAACAAGGGCCATTTCCTTGATTTGTTCGACCGCGCATCAGACGCCCCGCGAGAACTCCTGCTCAGGGGTGAGCTCATGCGGCGGCGAAGAAAGGTGATTGCTGATTCTCAGGTAGCCCACCGAATAGATTGGAATGCGTATCATTCGTCGATACAGGCAGAGGACTTCGTTCTGTCCCAAGACAACAGTCTAATCAAATTCGAGACCAATCCGGCATCGAGTCATTCACGAGGAAGGATTGTTGACAGGTTTGGGAACTGTGGCATGTCGAAAAGAACTGTGGCATGTCGAAAACCCGATCTCCGCGGCGTGGCGAAACTTCCGGATGCCGGTCCACCCTGGAATAACCTTGAAGCGCCCCATGCCGAATTGACACAGCAGTGCCGCGCAGAAAGCCTCAGGTTCCAGGTCTTTCGAAATTCACTCTTTCGACATTCCCTCGCAAGTGTGCATCGGGGTTCCGGTGTTGAATCTGCGAAAAGAAATTGATTCTGAAATTATTTTTTTAAATCCGCCAATGAGATCTCAGCGAATACCAACGTGAGCTGCTCAAAACTGTCGACAGAATCGCTTTTCGAATCGCAAACTATTGAACCATTGTCAAAGGGAATCTGAACATGAAATTGTTTTTTGCCGGTGTCTTGTCGTTGGCTGTTGTTTTGGGAGTTTCGTCATTTGCAGCTGCCCAGGAGAAGAAGGATATCGTGGATACTGCGGTAGGTGCGGGCAGCTTCAAAACGCTGGTCGCTGCCGTCCAGGCGGCTGATCTGGTGGACACATTGAAGGGTAAGGGACCATTCACTGTATTTGCGCCGACCGACGAAGCTTTCGCCAAGCTTCCCAAGGGGACTGTGGAATCGTTGCTGAAACCCGAGAACAAGGAGAAACTGATTGCTATCCTGACCTATCACGTGGTCCCCGGGAAAGTTATGGCCAAAGACGTCGTCAACCTCACCGAGGCAAAAACAGTGCAAGGTTCCACCGTGAAGATTGCTGTTGAAGGTGGCAAAGTGATCGTCGGCGGTGCGAACGTGGTGAAGACCGATATTGTGACCAGTAATGGCGTCATTCACGTGATCGACGCAGTCATGTTGCCCAAGTAGTATGCCTCATAGCTCTTAACGCAAGTTGGACGGGGTCGGCCTGCTTACCGACCCCGTCCCTTTGCACGCCCAGTGAGAGGAGGTTGATTTGCAAGTCCCGCTTTTAACCCGCATTGCCAACGGTGATACCGGAGCGGTTGATGAATGTATCGACCGCTATGGCGGGCTCGTTTGGTCGCTCGCCCGCCGACTCTCCACTTCGTTAGCTGATGCGGAAGACGCCGTTCAGGAAGTCTTCGTGGACTTGTGGAAGAATGCAGATCGTTATCGCGGGGAGATTGCTGGTGAGCCGACTTTTGTAGCAATGATAGCGCGGCGGCGTCTGATTGATCGGCTCCGCAAGTCTGGCCGCGAGTTGGAATCACGACCGATCGATAAGCTTGCTTTGCAACATGCGGCTCCCCTGCAGACTTCCCCCGTAGAATTGGCGGAAGAAGTAGCCCAAGCTGCGGCTTGTCTGGAGAGGCTGCGAAAAGACGAACGGAAAGTGCTGGAACTCTCGATCTATCATGGCTTGCCGCAAACGCGAATCGCCAATCAAACGGGGCTGGCACTGGGCACAGTGAAAACCATTGCACGACGCGGGTTGTTACAGCTCCGCGTTTGCATGCAAGTCCGCAACCAGCGACGTGCGAATGAAGTTGAGGTCGTATGAGCAGGCATTCAAACCCTGAGACGAATCATTGGGAAGAAATCCAGGTGACACGACTGCTGTTTGGTCTGACCGAGGAAGAGAAGACGGAGTACGACAGGCTTGCGAGTCGAATCCCTGTCGAAGAACTCGAACAGTTGGATAAGGTTGTCGCTTCTCTTGATGTAATTTGGGCGGACATGCAAACGGAACCACTACCTGAACATCTACGCCACGCAATCCGAATTCGAGCTTCGCAAGAGTTAGCCGCAAAGCCCGTTGTGTCGTTAGCCAACCCCTCGACCTTCCCTGCGAAGGCCCTTCGTGGAAAGAAATATCTGCCCTGGTTTGTTTCAGCTCTCTGCCTGATGTTTGCAGTGTTTACCTGGCTCGATAACCGTCCGATGGAGAAAGTACGCCCTGACGTCGCTCAACTGCGAGCTGAATTGCTCACTGCGAACCAGGGGCTTGTGCAGGCAAAATGGTCACCAGGGCCGACGCCCAGCGAAGGTGCCACAGGCGACATCGTCTGGAGTGCTTTGCAGCAAAAAGGTTTCATGCGCTTTCAAGGGTTGCCGGTAAACACGCCCGACAAAGAGCAGTATCAGTTGTGGATTTTCGCCAGAAATCAAAGTGACACGACGCCCATTGATGGCGGCGTGTTCGACATCACATCGACCGAAGAAGTTGTCATCCCGATCAATGCGAAGCTGTATGTTCAAGACGCCTACATGTTCGCAGTTACGATCGAGAAGCCAGGCGGCGTGGTGGTATCTTCTCGCGAACGACTGCCGCTCCTGGCCAAGGTGGAATAACCCAAAATCAATGGAGAGATCATGCAAAACGAGGTCGTTGGGTCCCGTTTCGCAGGGTGACCAAGACGTGGCACTGCACATCTGCGTCACGACCAACACCACACCTCCCACAGAATCTCATCTGAGTTTTCAGCAACCCCTACAACCTTTCCTCCGGCAGCAGAACCACCTCTGCCACCTGGCAATATCGATTCGTTAGACCACGAACCTTACCAGAACTTCCACCAGGGCCTTTTCAGTACTTCAGTGGGTGATGGCTTGGCCTTAGCGACTTCTTCCGGCAGGCGCGCGGGAAGCTCTAAGGTTTGCCACCATTGATCGACTTCAACTGCTGGTAGCTCTTCGACAATCCGCAGTGAAGGTGGCGCTGCCATCAGGAATGGCCGGAAGAAATTGCCATCCCACTGCCGGCTCTCCAGCATCGGTGGCCAGAGCAGCATGATCTGCTGTGAGTTGATCATGGGAATGGTACTGGGGCTCAATTCTCCCCAGATCGAAGCGAGTATGTTCGGTTCGCTGCTGGTTCCATTTCCGTAATGCCACCAGGCCGCATCGGTCACATCGTGCATGGCCGGGCCAGTGGCCACTTCCACGAGTTCCTGTGAGATTCGAGGAGCATAGGGCAAACGCGGTGCCAGCTCGATCTGCAGCAGGGTGAACAAATGAAAGCAGTTGGAAAGGTTTTTGTACTCCACGCGAAAGGCGCGACGTTCCGCGACATCGATGGCAATCAATGAACCGCTGGTACGAGATAGAAGTTCATAGACCCAGTTGCAACCCGCCGACACCCCTTCGACACGTTGCAGTTCCTGTATCAACTGTTCGTCATGCTGGTACTGTGCCCAGCGTGTGGGACTGCGCGAAATGTGAGCGACAATCCCTTGCCCCAGAAACTCCAGACCACTCGATAACTCGGCTGAAACAGGTTCCGAGAGATCGTTTGGGATCTTTCCCATCCATCCGCGCAACGCTTCGATCAGTCGTGGAATCGCATCGTCAGGATCGGTACCGTTCTCGACACCCGCACCCAGCCAGACTGCCAGAATTCCACATCCCACAGGCGATCCGATCTGCGGGATCGCGTCCGCAAGGATCGTGACGGCTTGTCGACGATCAGGATGCTGGCCTAACGCATTGAACGCGTTCCTCAATCGATCACTGATTTCTCGACCAACCTGCGCTTCCGCACTCGCGACAACGTCCTGGCACAAAGCTTCCAGGCTGATTTCATTCGCCATCTTTTAAACCTTGTCCGTCTGCGAGATACCCCAAGAGCCTACTTCAGCACAGCGTTCACCCAGGCCTGATTGCCCAGATACCACTCGACTGTCGCCCGCATCCCCTGCTCGAACGTGACCGACTGTTTCCAACCCAGTTCCCGCTCGATCTTTGAACAATCAATCGCATAGCGGAAGTCGTGACCGGGACGATCGGAAACAAACGTAATCAGGTCGGCATGCCGGCCACCTTGCGGCCTGGGGCGCAGCTCATCCAGCACTTTGCAGATCACATGGACCAGGTCGATGTTGCGAACTTCCGCCCGGCCACCAATCGCATACGTTTCCCCAATCACGCCGATTTCGAGAACTCGCAGCAGAGCCGAAACATGGTCTTGGACATGCAGCCAGTCGCGCACGTTCTCGCCCTTGGCATAAACGGGAATCGGCTCTTCGGCCAGCGCTTTGCGAATGACGACAGGAATCAGCTTTTCAGGAAACTGGAAGGGCCCGTAGTTGTTGCTGCAGTTGGTGACCAGCACAGGCAACCCATACGAATGATTCCACGCCCGCGCCAGATGATCGGCAGAAGCCTTGCTGGCCGAATAAGGGGAATGCGGGTCGTAGCGGGTCTCTTCGGTAAACTGGCCGGTGGCCCCCAGCGCACCAAAGACTTCATCGGTCGAAACGTGCAGAAAGCGGAACTTCGCTTTGTCGCTGGCCGCGAGCTTCCCGTAATGCGTGCGGGCCGCTTCCAGCAATGTGTAGGTTCCCACAATGTTGGTGTTGATGAACTCTGCCGGCCCGGTCAACGATCGATCCACATGGCTCTCGGCTGCCAGATGCATCACAGCGGCAGGCTGATACTCGGCAAAAGCCGCATCCATCGCTTCCCGGTCAGAAATATGCTTCTGGATCAGGAGATGTCGCGGATGAGTCGCCACTTCTTCCAAAGATTCAACATGCCCCGCATAAGTGAGACAATCGACATTCACCACGGTCCAATCGGTGTTCCTCACCAGATGACGGACAAGGGCTGAACCAATGAAACCACAACCACCGGTAACGAGAACATGCATGGTAAGCATCCGTGCCTTGCGAGAACTTCAGGGTTTTGAAAATGAAAATGTGACCAGCAGTCATACACAAATCAATGCCAATTGGGGAGTTCCGTCGATATCAAAAAATTCTGATCGGTTCCCTGATTTTCGTCATCCACCCCAGCGTCTTAGTGCGTTAAGATTACATGCAGACACAACACGCCAGGAAACGCCAAGCCTCGCCAAAGCGACACACCAGGCAGGCTGGATGACGTTCCCCGGAATTTTTCTGCGGCATCATTCATCGAGCGAAGACATCCTTCCGTGTTGTGCCTGCCTTTGATGTGATCGTGCAAGCTGGCAGGTTCTCTGCACCATGCAGACTCACTGGCATGTCTACTGAAGATGTTGCCAGGCCGGCCAGTTTTCTGATCAGCGGGCAGCGAGTGATTGATTTCTCTGGATACCAGTCATGCTGAAGAGCTTGACTTTGATCCAAATGAAATTGATCACTGGATTTTTCTACTGCCCGCAGTGACTCGATTGTGTGTTCTGTCGAAGTTTGTCCGTGAACAGCGGCAATATGGCTTCCAGAGTTTTCGAGAGAGAGGCGATGAATGCATACGAATCTCATCACGCGTGGATTGGTTCTTCCTCAAGGTCTCAGAGAATTTGTCGATCGCAAACTGGAGTTCGCACTCGACCGTTTTCAGCTTTCGCCGGCTGATGTCGAGATCACCCTCGAAGATATTAACGGTCCTCGGGGCGGCCAGGATAAGCGATGTCGCTTGCGGGTCGGTAACACCAAACGCACACGAGTTCTCATTGAGGAAACCGGATCGGATCTGCAGCGTGTTCTTTCGCGGACAGTCGATCGCATGGAACAGGCTCTGGCCAAACTGCATCGCAAACATCATTCGCGAGCATCCAGACAGCCGGGCCGTCGCCTGGCGATGACAGCAGATCTTTAGGCTACAGTATTTGTATCCTGAGGCAATGTTTGCATCCTGAGCCAGCTTTCGTGTCCTAACCCAGTGGTCGTATTGCTAAATCGTGTTGATGCAGGGATATTTTATCACCGCATCATGGTCACCTGAACGCGACCCGTCATCACGACCGCTGAACTGTCCCGGCAGGCCCGGCTGCAAAATCTGCAGCCGGGCCTGCTTGTTGGATCGTAGCGCAGCACAAGCTCGCCCTCATCCCAACCTTCTCCCGTCGGAACGGGAGAAGGAGTAAAAAATCCTTATTCGTCGCTGTTGCTGGCGGGTGTGGCGTCTCCCGGTTTGGGCGCACCATCCAGCCGACGCAGGGCCTGGGCAGCTTCCTCCTGTAGAGGATCGGCGGGTTGTCTGGCAATGGCTTGAAGTGTTCTGCGGATCGCAGGAGTCCCTGAGCCACTTTGTGCCAGGCTGCGAATGGCGGCTTGCCTGACCTCGACAGCAGGATCATCGACCAGCTTCAGCAGTGCAGGCTCAATCTGAGCGACGAGATCAGCTTGTGAAGTGAGATTGCCCAGCGAGGTCGCAGCAATCATGCGGATATTGACTTCATCACTTTCGAGAAGTCCCAGAAGCACAGGTGCGACCTTCGATTCGTATGCGACAATCGAGGAAAGGACCGAAGCCACATTGGCCCGCACAAACAGAGACTGATCTTGCAATGAGCTGACAATCTCCGGTGCCGACGATTCTGCTTCGGGGCCCAATTGAGCCAGGAACATCGAGGCGAGTTCCCGAACCATCAGATCGTCGTCTTTCAAGTGGCGAACATAAATTCCCAGTGCTGTGGTTCCCAGTTGTGTCAGTTTTTGTTCGGCAATCTGCCATTGATCGGGAGTCGAACCTCCGCGTGCAGCCTGCAGCAATTCAGCAAAAGCCGCTTCGGCTGCCGGAGAACTTTCTGGCAAGCCCCCATTCCGAACACCCGTCGCCATGGCGGGGTTTTCTGGCACAGGCAACAGGAGTTGGCCAGGGACAGCGGCGGGGATCGTCAATACTGCCGAACCTGAGTTGGCTTCTGTGACTGGTGCAATGGTGAGCACAGGGAAGTCATCTTGTGAAGCCTGCGAAACTGACGCGGAAGCGTCTTCCTGAGTGGGCGCTCCTGATGAGTTGGCACTGAAAGCGGGATCTTCCGCCTGCTGGCAACCGGCAACCGCCATGCCGACAAGGAGCATGAGGATGAATGAAAGCTGGGTTCGACATCGATTGGGCCAACGATCCAGAAAGACAACACCTCGCCCGGCAACAGGGAATGATTCCTGTAAGGTGGATTTGCTCTGATGTTCACAAGCTCTGCATGCCAAATGATCGAGCGCGTGACCACTCGCCATGGTTTCACTCAGATGCTTTGATGATCGATGGGATTTCATAGTTGATTGCTCTCCTGCAGCCGGTTCCCTGGCGAGGGGAATCTTGACATGCCTGAGGCAGATCTCCAAGAGGTGTTTTGGGGGAGGGGTTTGGGAATCTGTGGGCTGTTCGAATCGGCGGCAGACGGGAAGCGACCTGAACCTGTGTTTCGAAGAGGGGTGACTGTGTACAGTTCATCAGATGTCGCAGGCACGGTGGTTCGATCGAGAGCTGACCGACAGGGGCAAAATGACGGTTAAAAGGATCAATCGGGCTGGCGTGCAGGAATTTCACGGCAAGTCGAGACAGGCCATACTTGCGTTTGGGGGTTCTCCGGGAGCAGAATGATCAACGTCAATTTCTGCCAGCAGGTTTCCCACAGGATGCTCTCAAACGGTCTGTCGAGACCAGTCCTGCCATGGAGAAGCTGCAACGCCACTTTGA
This sequence comes from Planctomyces sp., assembly GCA_027483405.1. GTDB lineage: Bacteria > Planctomycetota > Planctomycetia > Planctomycetales > Planctomycetaceae > Planctopirus. Next base: position 26,877 of record JAIXUU010000293.1, read on the forward strand.
TCGAAATGCATCATTTCGATTGACCTTCTGTATGTCACAGGTTTCAACCTCGCAACATTTATAGAGCAAGACTCATGAAGTTCCTCGCAGGAAACACCGTTGGCGTTGACCTTGGCACGACTTATTCTGCGATGGCACGGATTGGTGCCGATGGCCAGCCGACCTCGCTGCAGAATGCTGATGGTCGCAACATTACGCCTTCGGTGGTGCTGCTGGCTGACGACGGCTCAGTAGTCGTTGGCCCCTCAATTGAGCGTGCCTCGTTGGAATCGGCCGATCATATTGTCGAAGCTGTGAAGCGGCAGATGGGCAATAAAGACTACTATGTGGTCTATCAGGGTAAGAAGCTGACACCTGAGTTTATCTCGGCCCTGATTCTCAAAAAGATGAAACAGGACGCGGAAAAAGAGATCGGCCCGATCACCAATGCCGTCGTAACAGTCCCGTATTACTTTAATGACGTTCGTCGTAAAGCGACTCAGGATGCTGGTCGTATTGCGGGTCTGAACGTTGTGGATATCATCAACGAACCGACAGCCGCGACGCTTGCGTATGCGTGGATGAAGGGGGAATTGGGCCGGACAGATCTGATTCAGGAGCCGAAGACCATCCTCGTGTACGACCTGGGTGGTGGTACGTTCGACGTGACTGTCGTGCGATACACGCCGACACAATTCCGGGTTCTGGCGACGGACGGCGACGTGATGCTGGGTGGTCTCGACTGGACGAGACGACTTGTCGACCATGTGGCGGAACAGTTCTTGCGCAAGTTTGGCGAAGATCCCCGGGAGGATGCCGACGCCATTCGCGATTTCAACCGGGAGTGTGAACAGGCCAAGCGGGATCTGAGTAGCAAGCCACAAGTCCCGGTGACCGTTTACTTCCGCGGAAAGACGCTTTCAGTCTCGTTGACACGCACCGATTTTGAACGCATGACGGCTGATCTGCTCCAGCGAACACAGGATACGACCGAACTCGTGCTGCAACAGGCCGGCGTAGCCATGGGGCAACTGGATGATGTCGTACTGGTGGGCGGTTCGACTTACATGCCTGCTGTCGAGAAGATGCTGGCAGAAACTTGCGGTCGCAAACCTTCGCGAGATCTCAGGCCGGAAGAAGCGGTCGCCCAGGGGGCTGCCATCCATGCAGCCATTCTGGAAGCACGTGCCGGTGTTCAGAACTCGCAAGTGGTCGATGCGATTCGCAAGCGGCTCAATAACGTGACGACTCTGGATGTGAACTCCCATTCGCTGGGAGTGAAGGTCTCCAGTCCGGAAGACCGCGCCAAGAAAATCAATCACATCATGATCCCGAAGAACACGAACATTCCCTACAGCCTGACCCAGCGCTTCCGCACGAATGCCGATAACCAGAAGACGATTCACGTCTACATTCTCGAAGGCGATGCGAAAGATCCCGCAGCCTGTACGCAGATTGGTGATTTCCGCATCACGGGCTTACCGGCAAACCTTCCCGCCGGTTCACCAGTCGAAGTGACTTACAGTTACGAATCGACAGGTCGAATTGCTGTGGCTGCACGGGAACTTGTCAGTGGCAAGGCCGCCTCGACTGAGATCGTTCGGGATATGGGCCTGACAGATCAGAACATTGATGTCTTCGAAGAACTGGCCAAGGGCTATAAGGTCGAATAGGTCGATCTGCGTCGTGATGAAATCTGCTGGGGGATGACATCGATCATGCATCCCGCAGGCAGGCTGACCGACGACTGAAAAACATCGGCTCAATTGCGTTTGCGAGCTGCTTCCAGTCGCTCTTTGGCTTCCGCAGCGTAACTGACATTGGGAAACTCACGCAGCAGCCGCTCATAAGTCGCAATGGCTTCCTTCCACTGGCTGCGCTGTTCGTCGCATTTGGCTGCCTGCAGTAAACCGGCCGCCTGCCATTCGGGGAAGGCGTAATTGGAATAGACCTTCTGGTATTCCAGGAATGCCTGCTTCCAGTTTTCCTGCAGAAAGTAGGTCTCTGCGAGCAGAAACTGGGCTTTGGCAGCGAGTTCTGTCTGCTGGCTTTGCGGGTCCTTGGTCACGATTTGAAAAGCAGCACGGGCTTCATCAAACTTGGCTTGCTGTTTGTAGGCTCGGCCAAGAACTTCACGAATCTGCCAGCGGGCAGGTACAGGTGGTTGCCAGCCATCCAGTTCTTCCGCAGCGTCTGTCAGACCTTCATAGTTGCGATGGCGTAACCGGGCTTCGGCCCAGAGCACCCAGGGCCTGCCATGCCAGTCTTCGATTTCGCCCTGTTTTCTCGCAGTGCGAATGGTTTCGCGCAGAGTATCGAGTTGTGGAAGTAACGCGGTGGCAGTTTCCACACTGAGATCAGTGGCCAGTTGAGATTCAGCCAGAGCCACGGCCACTTGCAGCTTTTGTAGGCTTTCCGGATAGGTGGCCACAAACTGACCACCCAGTTTTTTGACGTCCTCCCAGCGCTGCTGTTCGATGGCGAGCACGACCAGTTGATAAAGAGCCCGTTCTTTCACACTGACATCGGCTTTTTCACTTTGCAGCAGTTCTTCGAGTGATTTTCTCGCGCGGGTAAATTCACCTTGAATCAAGTCGCTCTCCGCCAGGCTCAGCTTCGCGTTGTCAGCCAGTGGGCTTTGCGGACATTCAGCGACTAAGCGCGCAAAAATCTTGTCGGCCTGCTCAAATCGACCCGCTTCATAATTGATCAGAGCCCATTCATTGAGTAACTGATCAAACACTTCCGCTTTGGGAAACTTCTTGAGCAAGGTTTCGTACGCCAGATCAGCCTGTTCAAGTCGCCCGGTCTGTTCGAGAGTACGAGCCATCATCAGGCCCGAGCGATATCCGAAGAGCACCGGGGCTTTCAATTCCTCTTTGGGGCCGGCGGCGTCTTTGGGCGTGAAGCGATCAAAAGCCTGTTGAAAGACCTTGAGTGCTTTCTCGGTCTCTTTCGCCAGTAGCCACGATTCACCTTCGTAATACATCGCCTCGGCCTGAAGCGGATGCTGCGGGAATTTGGTCGACAACTGGCCAAATTCTTCAGCCGCCAGTTTGTAATCGCCCAGACGAAATCTCGACCAGCCTGTTCCTCGCCACGCAAATGGTTCATTGGTCGTGCCCGCAGCCAGTCGCTTCAGTTTCTCGAAGTCAGCGAGAGCGACTGGCCATTGTTTGGCAGCTTCTGCCACTTCGGCCTGATCCATCAAAGCTGCAGCGACTGCAGGATCACCAGGAAACTCGGCTTCAAACTGCTTGATCGCAGCTTCGGCCTTGGCCCACTGTTGCGCTTTGGCGTATGCCAGGCCTTGCAACGCATAGGCCCGCCTTCGCTGAGTGGCCTGAGGGAACATACTCAGGTATTTAACTGCGACCGCAGCACTGGCCTCAAAGTCGTTGAGGCTGAAGAGGGCTGACATCTCGATCACGAGTGATTCGATAATCTCCGGGCGAACACTTTGTGCATTGATCTGTGCCGCCAGAGGGGCAATCATTTCCCGCGCTTCGGGAAGTTTGCCCTGCAGTTGCAAAACGAGTCCTAGAAAGTATCTGGCCTGATCTTTCAGTTCGATCGATGTGGCCCCTTGAAGCGTTTCTTCAAAGGCCACTTGAGCCCGCTGGAGAGCTTCCACATTGCTCGTGCGGGTCCCTTCTTCAAGATCCCGCCGACCTTCCAGCAGTCGCACATGCCATTTGAGTGAGCTTTCCGGGAAGGACTTGCGAAATTGCGCGATCAAGCTCTGTGTCCTGGCGGCATCCTGACGATCCAGCGAGAGATCAATCACCATCAGCAACGCATCATCGGCGGAATCACCTTGCGGCCACTTCTCCACAAGCTGGAGTGCCAGCGCTTCTGCCTTTGGTGTTTGTCCCAGTTGTCTGGCCGTGAGTGCCTGCTGATACAACACGCCTTCCGCGATTGGCGATCCACCAGCCAGGTCAAAGCTCTTTGCAAAAGTGACGAGTGCAGCTTCCAGTTGATTGCCATTTTTCTGGCTCAACCCTTGCCAGTACAGATAGCTCGCCGCCTGTTGCTTCTGCTGAGGCGTCCATGCCGATGACGTCTTTTCCAACTGAGCGGCAAGTTTTTCAAACTGCGCGGCTGCGGCATCAAACTGACCGGTCTGAAAGAGCGCATAGCCGCGGTTAGTGAGTGCTGTCTCTGCGAGCGGGCTTTGAGGATATCGCTCGGCCAGAAATTCAAACTGGCGAATGGCCACCGGATAATCCTTGGCTGCGGCGGCTTGATTTCCCAGCAGCAGTAAAGCGTCAGCTGCATGAGGATGATTCTGTCTGGCGGCGATGGCATCGAGCAGCTTTTGTCCTTCTGCGGTTTTGCCAGCCGCTGAATAGGCCTGAGCCAGTCCGTACTCGATGTCATCCGCAAGGGCACCGGCAGGGAAACGCTTACGGGCTTCCTCGAAGGTGGTGATCGCAGCTTGCGGGTCTTTCAGTTGGAGCTGCACATCTCCCAGATAAGCAAGTGCCCTGGGTGCCAGGGCATCCTGGGGATACTTTTCGAGATAGCTTTGAAGTTCCTGCTTCGCAGCCGGGAAATCATTGAGCAGAAAACTGCATTCCGCCACCCGGTAACGTGCCTGAGCGACGTTGCTGTTTTCGGGGAAGTTTTTGAGAAACTCTCGCAGGACGGACCGGGCCTCGACATAGTTCTGCTGGTTAATCAGAGCCAGGCCAATGTAGATTTGCGATTCTGGAACTCGCGGACTTTGAGGGTTGGCTTTGATGAATTGACGAAAGGATTCGACAGCATCTCCCCAACGACTCTGACGGTACAATCCCACGCCGTTATTAAAATCACTCAGGTCTGCTGAATTGGCAGGTGGCTGTGCCAGTGATGGCTGAACGGCCAACCATTGGAAACCACAGATCATGGCCAGCCATAAGAGGCTCGAGCAGGCCAGGCGCGCTTTGGCCCTAATGGCACCGAGGTCATACCCTCTTGTCGAGCCGTCCTGTGGGACACAGCGATTCATCGCGTTGAGGGATTGATCATGCGTTTGCAATTGGTGCACTTCTCCTTCCGATAGAAGGCCTGGCAATCCGCCTTTGAACAACATCCCCGCTGGTGATGCGTTTCAGGCCAGACGATTGCCACAGCAACAATCAGAGTAACTTTGCACGGCTCGCAAAAAAAGACCGCCATCGCCATCCTGAGGGGGAAAGGATGACGATGGCAGTCAGTGGACTTGATGCCGAGGTTATTGGACAGGTTGCGGGGCCTGCACAATTCAGGGCATCAATTCCATCCAAAACGGTCAACATCAGGTGATGATCAGCTCGAGCCTGCTGAAAACGAACGTCATTCAGGCTTAAGCGGGGAAGGCAGGCAGAAGGTCAGACTCATACGCAGGAAATAGAACCTTCCTGAGTGATACAGACCGTTCTTTCATCGCTAAGTATCGGGAAGGTGGTCGTCACGCATCGGCAAAATCTGCGGAATTCCACCCTTGCCGAATACAACCTGCCCACCGGATGTAACGATTCTAAGGAATCTTCGCGTCAGAAATCGGCTGACTTATGGCTCAGGCACTGTGCTATGTGCCATGCTTGCAGCTCTGGGCAAGCATGGCTTCTTCAACCAACACTTCGCTATATTGTCATTAAAAGCGATTTATCGCTTC
>JAIXUU010000474.1 GCA_027483405.1 Planctomyces sp.
GAATCGCTGCTGGGGAAAAAGTGTCTCCCCTGCGAAGGAGGTATTCCTCGACTGGAACCTGCTGAGATTGCGACCCATGTGCAGCTTGTACCGGGCTGGCAGGTCTCGGGTGACAACAAGCTGATCAGTCGCTCATGGCGAGCCCGCAACTTTGTCTCGGCGATGGAGCAACTGAATGCGCTGGCCGAATTGGCCGAGGCTGAGCAACATCACCCTGATCTGCATCTGACAAGCTACCGCCACATCCGTGTTGATCTCTGGACACATGCGATTGATGGGCTTTCAGAGAACGACTTTATCCTGGCAGCAAAAATCAATCAGTGGCTGCAGAAGCAGTCGATCACTTAAACCAAACTCGATTTTTCTCGCTTCGATCCTGCCTGTCAGCTGCTGGATCATCACCAGGCGTTCATCTCATACTCTGCCAGGTAAGATCGCAGCAGACTTTCCATTACAGCGATCAAAGGGAGTGGCCGTTCGACTTCCAGAGTGATCGCTCGGGGTGAACGCACAACGGTCGCTCGCCCCGGTTGGACGTAAGGCAGAATTGCTGCTGCGGAAGGAAAATCAATCGCCTGGATCCGACTTGACTCTTCTTCACCAAATCCATCATTCACCAGACCGCTGTAATCAAGCCAGGTGGACCATAACGAAATCATGGGAGTTAAGATGGTCGCACTGTCCATCCACACGTAACCCAGCACCTGCCCTTCCTTAGACAACGACTTTTTTCCTGTCATCGTCGTATTGAAACCTGGTTGGCCACTTTGCAGAAAGCGCAGATACGCCTTGATCGCTTGAGGATGCGAGGCCACGACCAGATGTCGATCGGTCAAACACAGCGACCACGTGGTGCGCAGAATCGAGTAACTCGGCGTCTCGATGGTATAGATGGTGCGATCCATGAACTCGGTCTGCTGGACTTTGGCACCATCTTCAACGCTCACACTATTCGCTACAACTTTCATGATCTCGGCAAAGGCAGCGACCGCTTTACGCGGATCACGCACTTCCCAGCTGCCAATCAGACCACCGTCGAGCACGGCCCCCTGCTCACTCGAAGCAAAGAGTATCCATGTGTCGCCGAAAGCCGAAAAGATATCTTCCTCAACCATCACCCCCAGTTCAGTATTCATCTGCTGAATCGTTTCATCCAGCAAAGCCTGACTCCCGGGGACGGTTTCTTTCATCGTTTTGCGGAATGTTTTGAGCCACTGGGCCGGGCTGAGTTTGATTGCCGCCACGAGTTCAGCTTTGGCAGGCACACGTTCAAAGTCTTTTTCTGTGAGTGCCGGCGTATCGAGCATGTGCCACAGGCCCTGGGGTTCCTGATTGAACACGATCTGGCCGCGCATGGTGAGTGTTCCTTGAGAAACACCAGTGGCACTGGCACAGCTTTGTACCGAATTTAAGCCCGCGAGATCAGCCAGCAAGAGCTGTGCTTGAACCGCAGGTTCGGGGATCTTTCGCAGCAGGTCACGCAGCCCCTCGACATCTACGAAATGAGTCGCACCGATCCGGCTGATCCCCAGTCGGGAAATGGCCTGCTCGTATCGAATCGCCCTTTCTGCTTTGATCTCTGGTGACTGGCGACTACGCTCGAGGGCTTGTCTCAGTGCCGATTCACCAATCGCCACCCAGAGATCGTTCTCCTGGCGATGCATGATGACAGGGACAGCCATCAGATTCGCATGGCGGAATTCGTGGGCCTTGTTGCCAGTGGCCTCTTCCAGACCCAGGCAAAGTTCGAGCACTTTTTGAACTCGATCCGCCTCATCACCTGCCCGAATCAGCAGGATCATCGAGCTCACTCGCCAGAAAGGAGGGATGGCCTCCAGGGTTCCCGGATATGAGGCGTCGCCATTCTCGTTGGCATCGCTACCTTCCAGTTTCTTCTGCGCTCGCGCAATGACGGCTTCGTCAAAGGCAGGTGTGGGCTCAATCCAGAGGCTGCCGGCATGGCGAACCAGGACATGCTTCAGAAACTTCATACGGAAGAGATTCGCTTCGGCATGATCCCAATCGGCGAGCGTCACGCCAAAGTCGTGATCCAGCTCATTAGAAAAATCACGATGAGCACGATCGAGCGCCTGCCGGAAACTGCTGATTTCGACGTCGGCAAAAAAGCCATCAATCCCCGGGGCACCCGGATCACCTTTGCCGGGTGCTGTCCAGTCACTGCGATAAACCGCCGTGACAGGTGCGGCCCGCTGGACAACAAGATCGGGTTCCCCGGGAGGTAACCCCGCCTGATCGACGCCAAACAGCATCAGCAGGAGTTGCAGCAAATGCATCGTTGTCGATTGTGCTTCCATTGGCCTGCTTCCCCTGGTGAAAACGATTTTTCCATATTGCATGCTAATCATGCAGGAGCTGGCTTACCAATTCAGAGGGGTTTCTGTCGTGTTTCTCAGTCAACAACTGATTGCAGCCAACGCAGTTAAAGCCTACCTTCAATGAAGATCTTGGATCAGCCAGCGCGACCCGCTTACTTATACAGAATCAGCTCAATTCAGAATCAGCACCACATGAGAGGGAGTCAGGCAACATGTTGAAAGAATGGCACAGAAAGATTTGCTGCGGGGTCCCTCTGGTTTTACTTAATGCCATGATGTTTGTGGCTTTAGGACATGTGAATTCGGCCCTGGCCGCCGATGCAATTGACTTTTCGAAAACACCCGCAGCAGGGGAGCAGGTCGCGCAGAAGCTGGTTTTTGAAAATCTGCCAGCTCAGGCCATTCAGTATTGGATTTATCTGCCCAAGAATTACACCGCCAGCGACACTTCGAAAAAGTGGCCCGTGATGCTGTTCTTGCATGGCGCTGGGGAAAGTGGTTCTGATCTGGAGAAGGTCAAAAAGCATGGCCCCCCCAAGCTCGTGGGAACCTTGCCTGAACTCGAACAATTCATCGTGGTTTCACCTCAAGCCACGGAAACACAGCGGCCTGTGTTTGAGCGATGGGATGCTGGTGAGTTACAGGCTTTGGTTGAACATATTCTCAAGACCACACATTCGGACAAAGATCGCGTCTATCTCACAGGGCTGAGCATGGGTGGTTTTGGTTCATGGCGACTGGCAGCAAAACAACCGACGCTGTTTGCAGCCGTGGTGCCTGTCTGTGGAGGTGGTAAGGCCGAATATGGCGAAGCCATCAAATCGCTTCCAATCTGGACGTTTCATGGCGATGCAGATTCCGTCGTACCACTCAAAGCAACCACAGAGATGGTGGAGGCGATTCGTGCTGCCGGTGGCCAGCCAAAGTTGACCGTCTATCCAGGTGTCGGCCATGACAGCTGGACGACCACTTACAACAACCCTGAACTTTACAAGTGGCTCCTCGAACAGCATCGCTGAAGATTTTCACTCGGATAGCTTTCATTCTGAGACTGAGTCAAAGCCAGGCAAATTCGAAAGTCATCTCGAATCTCAGGGAACTTATCCTCACCAGGCGATGACCACTGGTAAAAGGTTCGAAACAAGGAACGTAACTGATGAATGGACTCGGTGGACGGGCGTTAGAACTGGCGATGCAACTGATTCGCATCCCGACGGTCAGCCGAGACAGTAATCATGCCGCGACGTTGTTTCTCGAAAACTGGTTGAAAGAGCATGGCTTTATCACGGAAGTTCTCACATACCACGATTTCAAAGGTGTCTTGAAATCGAGTGTGATCGGACGAAGAGGCCCCGCAAAATCGACGGGTGGCGTGGCCTACTTCTGCCATACCGATGTGGTTCCTGCCGAGGGATGGGTGGGCCTCAAAGAGAGTGATTCTCTGCAAGGCCCGGCTCAACCACAACAACCTTTTACACCCGTCGTCATGGGTGACCGCCTGTTTGGGCGTGGTGCCTGTGATATGAAAGGTTCAGCCGCCGCTTTTCTCGCAGCGATTGAGCAATGCCCGATCGAGGAACAGGCTGCACCAATTTATGTGGTCGCCACTGCTGATGAAGAAGTCGGATTCTATGGAGCCGCCGATGTGGCTGCTCGATCGGAACTTTATCGACAACTCGTGGACGAAAAAGCGGCTGGCATTATTGGCGAACCCACCGAGCTGCGTGTGGTTCACGCACATAAGGGGATGTACGTTCTCAAGGCAACCTCTGCTGGTAAAGCCGCTCATTCGAGTACACGCGAAGGCCTCAATGCCAATCTGGCGATGATCGACTTTCTGTATGAAATGAAACGATTGCATGACCAGACACTGACAGATCCAGCCTGGCTCGATGCACGCTTCGATCCACCCTGGATCAGTTGGAACATAGGGATTAACGACTTCACGCATGTGGTGAATATGACACCCGCGCAAAGTGTCTGCACCGTTTCGTTTCGTCCCATGCCTGATCAGCAGCCCGATGAACTCGTGACGCAGGTCGAACAGCTTGCGGCTGCCTGTGGACTGACGTTTGAAGTAATTCGCCGCGGACAACCACTCTATCTCGACCCGGAATCGCCCTTTGTCAAAACGATGTGCGAACTTTCCGGGTCTGGATCATCGCAGACAGTCAGTTATGGTACCGACGGCACGATGTTTACAGAGATTGAACAGATGATCGTCCTGGGCCCGGGTTCGATTCGACAGGCACATACTGCCGATGAATTTATCACTTTGGAACAACTACAAAGTGGGGCCGAACTTTACAGCCGAATTATCCGGCAACTGGTCTCAAACCAGAGTGAGTGATTAACTCAGACCAAAGCTGGATGGGCAAAAACTTACTGATCGTAAGGTTGCAGAGCCGCCGGTGGCGACACTCCGGGAACTGGTGGAATGGCTGGCTGCGCAGGATTCACCAATTGAGCTGGTGAAGGTGGAACTGGCATTGGGGTCACACCACCGGCTGGCGGCACTTCCTGCCACTGCGTCCGCTGCAAGGCGTCATTCGGGTAAACGTAAGGATACGCCTGCGGGTAAGGGTGACAGCGGCAAGGAGGTGTATAAGAACCTTCTTCCTGGCACCGCTCTTTGCAGCCGCCGCAAACCACGCACTTTGTCCCGCACCAGTCGGCTTTGCCAATGCGTGTCAGATCCCAACGGGGAGACCAGAAGACCTGGGCATTTCCTTCGTGATCGGAAACATCATCAATCACATCCGCATAAGGGTTATACAGACGGCAGCACTGGCAACCACTCAGCCCGAACAAAATCAGGCTGCTCAAAGCAGGCAACAGCATGATGCTGAACACAGCGTGGCGCACGTCGAACCCCCTGTACGGAAACATCTCCAGAAGTGGTTATCGGCGGCAACGAGTTTCAACCTTGACGAATTTGCCGAATCTGACGGCTTTGCCGCTATGGCCGAAAATCGGTGAGCCTTAAGCTCGCTGAACGACTGGACCACACGCGATGTGACGTAAGGCGTCGATTATGTCGGATCCCGCCCGTTAATCTGTAACGGTTGTAATGATTGTAGTGCCGGACAGGGGGTGTCCTCGCTGGATTCTTCGGCAGGGCCGGTTGTTGCGGCTGATTCCACACAAGCGTCATAACCGATACCCCAAGTGATGGCGCCGGATAAGGCGTCCATCGCTGAGAAAGAACTGCCGGGTCAGAAGAGTTATCAACAACATTTGCACAACTCACCCGGCGAATTTGATCTCGCGAATGCATGTTGAACTTAGAAATTCCAGCGGCAAATGAATGGCTGTTCCTCTGCCAAACCCGGTTGAGAGCAGTTGCCAGATCATTTGTCGGTCAATGAATGTTGGGCCAACTCATCAGGGACAGCCGGAGAGCATTGAACAACTTTTCTGGCTCAACACTTCAGTAGGCGGGCTTCACAACGGAAGGTGAAGAAACATGGTTAAGTGGTATCTTCTGCGAAATGTTTTGCTCGCCGCTGTATTGGCCAGTGTGGGATCGGGCTGTGCTCGTTCGAGTCAGACGTTGACAGGCTGGTTCGACCGGGAACCCAAAGTTGATGCTCAAGGGAAGCCGCTTTCGAAAGAGGAAGCTGGTAAAGAATCCCTCGCCTCCAAGGAGAAGGCTTCCAAGAAGTCGACGGCTGAAAAAGAGCAGCTTGCCGACGCTGACGAAGCGGGTGAAGGGGTAAAGAAAGCCAGTTGGTTCTCGTGGGGTAAGGACGACGACAAAGCCTTGTCTTCATCGAAAGATGACAAAAGCAAGTCTCCTGTGGCTTCCCAAGAATCCAAAGAGAAGTCCACCACTTCGAAGTCATCGGCAGATAATCAAGTCGCCAAGAACGATTCCAAAGCCGGCACAGCCGCGAAGAGTCCTGCTTCGACAGACAGCAATCCGACCAAATCCACCAAGGGTCTTTCCAGCACAAAAGCCTTTGAAGGGACAGCTCTCGCCGACACCAAGTCGGACAACACTTCGAAAGATGCCTCCAGTAGCGAAAAGAAAGCGGTCAAGCCGACACGCGGGCCTTCTCGTGATTTGATTCCTGCGGATGAAGATCCCTTCCTGGCGGAAGCGTTGGCAGATATTGCCGCCGGTCGTGGTAACGGGCCGGAGCGTGTGCAGAACAAAACTGAATCCGGGCAGGTCGCCAAATCAGATCCTGCCAAGGCTGACTCCGCGAAATCTGCCACATCAAAAGAAACGACGGCGAGTAAGCCGGCCGCAGATCTCGTGGCAGGTAAATCTCCAGAAAAAGAGAAAGCCGCTCCAGCCGGCACACAGACTCAAGTTTCCTCTAAGCCAACTTCGGAAGTGACGGGTGACGAAGATTTTGCGGCCTGGATCTCGAAGATCGAAGGGCGAAGCGAGGCCGAAGCCAAGCTGGAAAAGCCCTCCCAGGAGACCACATCCAAGTCTGAACAGCTTGTCGCTGCTGTGAAATCGGGTGGAAAGATTCCAGAAGCCAAAGCGACGAAGCAACCGACCAAAACTTTCGATTGGGCGACGGAGACTCCTGAACCTCAGGTGGCTCAGGCTGCATCGAAAAAGGGAGAGACGTTTGCCGAGTTGCAAACAGATTCTGCCAAAAAGATCGAAAGCCTGAGCCGCTCTCTGAAAAGCACGGCCAGCAATGCTCGCGACAAAGCCGCCGACGAGTTAATGGAATCGAAGGCGATTGCCAGTACTGAGTGGGCCAATACCACAAACTCTCTGCGAGACAAGGGAGAGAATCTTTCCAGCGAACTGCGGAAGGAAGTCAAAGATCGAGCGGTTCAGTTTGCTGATCTCGCCACGGAAACGTCCGAGGCTGCGGCTGATATGGCCTGGGCCCAGGTTGAAAATGAGAAGAGCCGATTGGTCGCTTCGACAGCCAATGCCACAACAGAGGCTGCGAATCGAATTCAGGATGCTTTCGACTGGGAAAAAGAGACGAATGTCACTCCCACGGCTATCGCCAAAAAGACGGGGGCGACGGCTCCTGTCATCAAAGGGCTGATTGAAAAATGTGGTGCCATCAGTGAAGAAGTCAAACCCCTGGTGCAGGGGCTGGAAACCAGCAGTGTTGATGCGATTCGTCATAACGTACATCGGTTAGGTCAGATGGATGCGAAAGGCCAGGAAGCTGTTCCTGCCCTGAATGCTCTGCTCGACCACGAAGATCCTTATGTGAAGGTTCACTCAGCTCTCGCTTTGAGCCGCCTGGGAGCAGAATCGCCCAAGGTTCTGAAGACATTGGTGGGTGGACTGAAGTCGCAGGACGCGGGAGTACGCAGTTTTTCGGCAGCTGTGATTGGCGAGCTGGGTCCTCTGGGAGCAGAGGCTTTGCCAGCCTTGGCCACGTCGCTCGATGATCCCGACGGTTACGTTCGTCTGCATGCCGCTGAAGTTCTGGTGCGGAATGATCGCTTTGCCGGTCGGGCTCTCGATACCTTACAGAACTGCCTGAAGGATTCGGATGAGAACATCCGCTGGCTGGCCACATACTCACTGGCTGAGCTGGCACCACAAAGACCCGACACGGTGCTGTGCCTGATGAAGGTTCTGAATGATCCTGCGAAGCGAGTTCGTGTGGGAGCTATCTATGCACTGGGTGAGATTGGTGCCTTGTCGCGAGTAGCGATTCCAGAACTCGAACAGGCCGCGACTGATCCCGATCAGGAATTGCGGGCTGCTGCTCAGTACGCCTTGCAGCAGATCAAATCCTGAGTGACCTGCGGATCATTCGTAAAGATTTTGCGATGTATTCAAGTATGAACCTCACTCGCCTGTCGCGTGTGAGGTTCGTGCTTTTTGATTCTAGGGATTCCAATAATCAACTGGGCTCCTTGGAATGGGGTGCCTGGGGTTGAGCGTCCTCGCGAACCCCCAGTTCGTGCCGAAGATCGCTGGGGGTTCGAAGACTCAACCCCAGCCACCCGCCGCGCAGTTATTCATGGGACTCCAAATCATAATGCGCGCCAGGAATTGGACGCGATGGGCTGTTGGGGCAGGGAATGATCGGCGAGGGAATACGTCCACGCCCACGTCCATGAGAGATCTTGGGAATCGATTTCATCCTGCTGTTCAACTTTGATGATCGTGCGGTGGTACATGGCATAGGCACCATTTGCCAGAGCGGGATAGCCTGGAAACTCTTCCACAGGATCGAGAACCTGCCAGTCATGGGCTGGATCTTGCAGTTCAAAGAGCTCGCCGGGAATTTTTTGCTCCGACGCGATCGATGATCTTTGTCTCTCCGAAGATGAGGTTGCAGGGAGGATCATTGCGGGGAATGTTCCCAGATTGACGAGGCTGCCGCGTGTGACGCGTGGGCCCACCAACCGGCTGCCCACCTCATCCAGAAAGTGATGGCGACATTCGCCCTGCATGAGTGTGCCGTAAACAAAGAGCTGCCTGATGAGAGCAGCGGGAGTTTCACCAGCAGCGGCTTGATCAAGAACTTCACTGGCCGTCGGGCCCGCAAGACCATGGTTCAAGGCAAAGCGATCATATCCTTGTTGAACAATGGCGACATAATCAGGGTGAGGTTCGACATAAGCTTGCCTGACAGTCGGCTTGGCGGTGTAGGTTTCAACCTGTTGAGGGACTCCGGCAGCATTGATGGCGAATGTTGGGTACCTCTGATAGCCACTTTTTATAGCGTGCAGCCCCTCTTTGCGATTCATCGCGTCCCAGGCTGTTTCGTCCATCTGGAAAATCACGCCCGGGACGACATGGCCCGTCGCTGGTTCGACATCGAGCACACCTCCCTGGCGGCGTCTGGAATGAAGGCTGAAGACCAGTCGATGATC
>JAIXUU010000484.1 GCA_027483405.1 Planctomyces sp.
CCGATCTATGGTTGGCGTCACAGGCTTCAGAGCTTGAGATTGAATTTGTTCCGTGTTGAACTCAATGCAGGAATTGTCAGCACGTCGAATTCAAAACCATGGCTTCCCCTCGCCAACCAGTGATTAAAATTCTGGAACCCGAAATGGTGGAGATTCTTCGTTAGAAGACTCCTGCCGAGCGGTTGACCCAGGCATTCCGTATGTGGGAAACCGCCTGGGAAATGATTCGGGGGACGATACGTCAGCAACATCCTGACTGGAGTGAAGAACAGGTTCTGCGGGAAGCCGCCAACCGACTCAGTCACGGAGCCACGGAACGTGTCCCCCGCTGAGCTGACACCTTTTCAACTGTTGCAATATCTTCGCGAGTCCAAAATATCATCCATTAAGAGTGACTCCAGAATGATGACCAACCATGAGTCGAAATTTGATAGGCTCTAGTTGCTAACTTGCATGCGATACAGAGCAGCGAATTTCTCAGAGCACCGGAGATGATGAGTCATGAGACAATGGTTGTACGGGCAATTGGAAGCCGGCTATTCACAGATCTCTGCATTCGCTTTCTGCATGATGGCGCTGGTGATCACCCCAGTGATTGCTGCAGATCGGCCGAATATCCTGCTGATTGTCGGGGATGATATGGGATATGCCGACGTCGGATTTCATGGCTGTAAAGACATCCCGACTCCCAACCTCGATGCCTTGGCAAAATCGGGAGTTCAATTTACCAGCGGATATGTCACTGGCCCTTACTGCTCACCCACCCGGGCCGGTTTACTCACGGGGCGTTATCAGCAGCGATTCGGCCACGAGTTCAACCCGTCAGGTGCCAATACCGGTCTTCCATTAACTGAAGTGACGATTGCCGACCGATTGAAGCAGGCCGGTTATACAACGGGCCTGGTAGGGAAGTGGCATCTGGGTTCGCAACCCGCTATGCACCCACAAGAACGTGGGTTTGAAGAATTCATCGGCTTTCTAGGAGGGGCACACAGCTTCTTCGACGCCCAGGGAATTTTGCGTGGTCACGAGCCCGTCAAAACGATCGATTACACCACAGATCTCTTTGGTCGAGAAGCCGTTTCATTTATTGAAAAACATCGCGACAAACCATGGTTTTTGTACCTTTCGTTTAATGCCGTCCATACTCCCATGCACGCCACGGAGGATCGCATGGCGAAGTTGGCCAGTATCTCTGATCAAGAACGCCGCACTTACGCCGCCATGATGCTGGCGATGGATGAAGCGATTGGCAAAGTCCTCACGCAACTGGAAACCACCGGGCAGAAGCAAAAAACGCTGGTCATGTTCATCAGCGATAACGGCGGCCCGACAATGCCCGGCGTCACCATTAATGGTTCAATCAACACCCCTTTGAGAGGCTCCAAACGTACTACTCTGGAAGGTGGGATCAGAGTTCCATTCGTCGTCTCATGGCCCGGCAAGATTGCACCGGCGGTCTTCGATTCACCGGTTATTCAGTTGGATCTCACAGCGACTGCGCTCGCAGTGGCAGGTGTAGAAAAAGAGGTTAAATCGGATGGCGTTAATCTGCTTCCTTATCTTCAAGGGAAGCAAAACGGGGTTCCACACGCCGCACTCTTCTGGCGATTTGGGGAACAGATGGCTGTACGTGCCGGCGATTACAAACTTGTCCGTTACGATTCCAATGCTGACACGCTGACAGGCAAAGGGAAACAGCCCGTGACTGCTGCCAGGCTTTACCATCTTAAAGATGATCTGGGAGAAACCAAAGATCTTGCGACTTCCATGCCCGAAAAAGTCGCCGAACTGCAAGCCCAATGGGATCGCTGGAATCAACAGAACATGCCGCCTCTTTGGGGTGGTGGTAACAAGGTCGCAAGCGATGGCGAGCCTCGCTCCAGCCCATCGAGAAAAGCTTCTCAGAAATTGGAGAGGTCGGAAAAGAGACGCCAACAGTCGACGAGTGGCGAAAGTCAATAACCGACCACGATCTGTTCGAGAAAACCGTGTGAACTATTTCCTCGACTTTTTTACATTTTTGGGCGAACTTCTGTGTATGAACCTCTGTCATTCCTGGCGGCAATTGTAGGCATCGCGTGATTCCTCCAATTGATTCACTGAGCATTGAGACTAACAGAGTTTCATCATGTCCTCACATAGCGGATCTCCAGCAAGAGCATTGGTCGGCACCCTGAGAAAACACGATCCCGAAGCGTGTTTTTATCAAGTCGACAGCCAAGTACCGCATTTTTCAGGCTTGATCGTTTTGATCCGGGAACAGTATCCGGCTAATGCAGAATCCGAGTTATCCAGTGAGCTCTATCGACTCAGGTGACAACTGCGGGATGTTCGCCCGGCTGATCAAGCCCGGCATCACCTGCTGAACAGCCAGTGTGATGCCGGGCTTGCTGTTGATATTGAAGCTCTATGCAACGAATTAAGGGCTGGTAGCTGAGATGGTGTAGCGTCTGGCTGAAGACCAGAAGACAAGGATTCGAGCGCCTTCCAGCCCAATTCATTTCCAGTTCAGAACTGAATCACAATTCACGAAAAGACAATCTGGCTCGTTCGACTTCTGGTGAGGTTACCAGCCTTTCACGCTGGGCAGGTTGGGTTCGAATCCCACACGAGCTAATGAATCATTCGGGATGAAGGGCACCGGCCGCCCGCGTGTCTTGGGCACACGACGAAGTCAGTTCGATTCTGACCTTCCCGACTCTTTCGTTCAGATTTGTTCCGCAACCGATTCATCTTGATTCAATAGTAAAGACTCCCTGATGACTATCGACAATCCCGATAAACGCCCCGCCCCTCCCTATTGGGGTTGTGGTGTAATGGTAGCACATCGAGCTTTTAACTCGTTCCGTGGGGGTTCGAATCCCTCCAACCCCATCCAGCATCTCAGGGTCTGAATCCTGAGAACAGATATCTTCGAATTCACGAGAGATAGACGTCATCCACACAAACTACGCACTCATGATGTAGCAGCAATAACCCGTCTTGCCATGACGGAAGAGCTGGTTCAAATCCCGCTGAGTGAAGTGCATGATTTCAAGCGTCGGCTGAGTATGGGCGTACTCAAGTGGCTGTAACCCACCCGCCTGCGGGCATTGATGGTTCGAATCCGTCCCGACGCAATCATAGAAGCGGCGCTATATGAAATAGAACTCACTCGTCACGCATTCCGGACGATTTTCAGAAACGGGTTGAACAGGAAGTTCGATGATCAACCTTTAATGAGCCGAATTACGCGATCAAGTGGTGCAACTGATAGACACGCGACGCTCAAAACGTCGTGCCCGATTCGGGCTTGGGAGTTCGACTCTCCCCTTGATCAATTATCGACAATCAATTCGCTGACACGATCAGATACGCAAACGGGAAAAGCGGCCATGTCGAGAACGTGGTGAGTTTGTGGGTTCAACTCCCACTCTGATCAATGGCGATGCGGCCTTCGCCTCTTCGAAAGACTCCAGCCCAACCTGCTGAAGAAAAAGATACCTACCTATTGGCGATGATGACGAGATCGACCACAGGCGAGGGCCTGAGAGTCAGCATTTCGCACTAATTACTATCGAAAGTGAATTAGAACTTTCGACTCGACGACTTCTTCAAGGAAAGGAGCAGACATTGTGGTTGCCATGTTGACAAGACCCACTCTGGTGCTCAATCGAAACTGGCAACCGGTCGGTGTCGCTTCTGTCGCACGCTCATTATCTCTAGTTGCCAGTGGCAGAGCGCGCATTGTTGACCCTGCTGATTATCAACTCTACACCTGGAAAGACTGGTCGAGACTCATCCCTCAGCAGGATGAGCCCTTCGTACAATCGGTCACATTCCGCCTGCGCGTCCCTGAGGTCATCACATTAACCGGGTATGATCGAGTTCCCCGCCAGGTGGTGACATTCAGTCGGCTGAATCTCTACAAACGGGACCAGTATACCTGTCAGTATTGTGACGCAAAACCTGGTTCAGAAGAACTGACGATCGACCATGTTCAACCGCGGTCGCGTGGAGGAACCAGCACCTGGGAGAATTGTGTACTGGCGTGTATTGCCTGTAACAACAAAAAAGCGAACCGCACGCCTCAGGAAGCCCATATGCCCCTGCGGAAAATACCAATTCGCCCAACATGGCAGCCACTCTACTCCCGGCACAATCTGAAGATTCAAAGCTGGAGAAAGTTCCTGAGTGAAGCCTACTGGACAGTCGAACTGGATGGTTCGTAACTCATTGCAGCCAACCAGCCGACGAACACGGAAACGAATGATGCTGCACAGGCATCAAAAAAAGCTGGCGGTTAGAGAATCTTCTCTAACCGCCAGCTTTAAGTCTTAAGGCAACTTCAATTGGTGCGATCGATGGCACGCATGGCTCGTCGATGAACCAACACCTGTTAGCGACGAACGTCTGAGTAGAACTTGGTTTGTTCTTCAATCAGCAGTGGTTCTTCGATCGAGTTGCTGGTGACGCGGGCCCGGAAGCGGAGATTCCCTTCCTGTGTGCTGCGAACATGAACTCGGAAGATCGCTTCGGTTCCTGGAGCCAGACTGGCCAGTGGTTTGAAGCCGACGATGCGACCATCGCTGATGCCTTCTGTCGCACCCCGGGCATTGATCAATTCCAGACCGGCGGGCAGATCACAAGTGACAGTGACACCTGTCGCGGCCTTGGTCCCTTCGTTGGAAACTCGAATTTCGTAGGCTGTTTCGCCACCCACTTCGACAGGATCATCCAGATCGATCACCTTCATCGAGAGTGCTGAAGAACCTTCGACGTTCGTTGTTGTTGAGGCTTCCACCATGGAGGCGGTGTCGTTGGCAGCCTGAGCGGTCATGGCAAACGAACCCAGAGCATTGGCAGTCAATTCGCAGATCAGATTGACAGATTGATTTGGCTCAATCCGACTCACGAGCCAGGAAACCTGATTGCGGCTGGAATCGAACTTTCCACCTTTATCAGCCGACACAAATTCAAAGCCTTCAGCCACATTCTGAGTGACACGCACATTGGTTGTGGGGACACTCCCGTCGTTCTTGACTGTCACGACATACTTGGCATTACGACCTTTGTATCGCAAGCCAGGCCCCTCGATGGCGACCTGAAGTGCAGGTGCGAGAACATTAATCACGGACGATGCGGTATGACCTGCATCCGAGGTGCTGGTAGCAACGACCGTCACTGTTTGACGGCCACCTTTGACTGCGGCAACAGGGAGACGAATCGTTTGCGATTCACCCGCATTGATCGAACCCACATCCATGACAAATTGACTACCCTTGCTGCATTCGAGCCCTTCGCTCAACGTGACGTCGAGCTTGACATCGTGAGCAATACCGCTCCCAGGATTAGAAATCACAACGGTTTGTGATGCAGGATCACCGACCATGATGTCTGATGGCCCCTTGAGTGCCACTTTGAGCAAAGGCTCTTCCACGCGGAAGGCGGCGGAAGCCGAACCTGTCAGCCGGACAGTGGCGTTAGTCGCCAACTCGCCACGACGGCTGGGAATCATCTTGATGGTAACTTTGTACTCACCACCGGCAGGAATCGCTTCGATGTTCCAAGTGAGATGATCGGTAATGGTCGCTGGTTTGGGCACAGCACTGGTCAAGCGAACGGTTGTCGGGAAAAAGCCATCAACCGAAACTTTTGAGGCAGTTGATGTTCCAGTGTTCCGAACGATCAAATCGACAGTGCATTCTTGACCGACGTTGATATCCGATCTGCGGACCCACTCCACATTCAGTGAAGGAATCTGTGGAGCAAGATCGACGCGAGAGGTGCTGTTCGCTTTAGGAGTGCTGCTCGCGGCTCGTTCTTCTGTATGACGCACAGGCTGAATAAAACTGTTGTTTCCTTCGGCCTTCTTGAAGGCGGCTGTACCTAATGGAGCATCGTTATCAGTCTCACTGCTCCAGGCAGCGGTTCGCTCTCCACCGGAGCGCATCGCACCGGTTTTATCAGGTGCTGTGGTCTTGGCTGAAGCTCCAGTGACTTTACTATCTTTAACAGGCGTCGCCTTGGGAGCTTCACCAAACAGTTCACTGTATTTGCTAGAACTGGTGCTGCTGGTACCAGCCCCGGCCTGTGCAGGCTGAGTTCGCGAGTACTTCGTCGGCACATCGGCCGATGGTGTCGCAGCAATCCGTCCGGCTGGCTTGGTTGTTGAAGTTTCAGCAGCCGGGCACAGGCTGGGAGCGAGTGCAGCCGCTGCAGACATAGCGAGAACCCACACTCTTCTAGGCATCGAAACGCTCCTTCCATGAGCCGGTCAACGGCGATTTTCGCCGCAATTTGCCTCGTCATTCCGGAGGGGCTTATCTCCGGATCCATCCATCATCTCGTATCGGCGCAAATAGAACTGCGGATTGATTCGAATAGAGTGACTGTAACGATTTTTCTCAAGGTTCCAGATGTTTGTGAAGAATTGAAGGAGATGATGAGATTTCGGAAATCGAAATCCAACTCTCTAATTGTTCGCACCCCAGCGAACAATGTTGTGTGGAGAGGCTGTTAAACATGCTTGCTCAGAGCCGCCAGCATGGCACGATAAGGGCTGTTGAATCCTCGAATCAGTATTAAAACATATTGATCTTAAGCAAAAAAACAGCCAGAGGTTGCCATCTCTCGGGCGAACCTCTGGCTGAAAGGAACTGAAACTTAGCGGGGCTTATTCGTTGGGAAGTTCCGGCGCTGGTGTCGTATTGGCAGGAGTTGTGGCCTCATGTTCTGAAGGCAAAGCGGGAGCCATCGACTTGGCGGCAGCCTCTGTCTTTGCGGCGACATCGGCAGCACCGAGATGAATGGTTCCCCGACCAATTTTGGCCGAGACGGCTTCAGTGATTTCGACACCGGGTGAGATCGCCAAAAGTAAACCATCATTTTTAGGAATGATGACGGAGTAGCCTTTCTCTTTGGCGATTTCAGCCATGACCGGCTTGATCTGCTCACGGAACTGGGCCACCAGTTTCAGTCGCTCCTGGTCGAGCAGAGTTTTGGCGGTATTACGAGCACTCGCCAGAGCACGATTCGCGCTTGCCTCGAACTGCTGCAGTTTCTGGGCTTCTTCACGAGATGGCAATTCACCTGCAGCCGTTTTCCGGTTCGCCAGTTCCTGCCTCAATTTTGCTTGAGCAGTCAGCAGTTCGCCATTGAGGGTCTGTTCTTTTGCAGCGAGTTTGGTTTTGATTTCTGCCGTGACGCCTGTCAGTTCTGCCACCTGATCCAGATCCACCACAGCCACGGCACCACCTGCTGGCTGCTGATTGCAACCGGTCGAAAACGGAGCCAGAAGGCTGAATCCGAGGAGTGGAGCGAAAAAATTCCAGCGTTTAGATGTTTTCAAACCGCACATAATCTTTGACATGGTCTTGGCTTCCCGAAACATAACTATGGGGCCCAATCGGGCAATGGGCGTGGGTTTCGCTCCTTTCGAAAAGCATGTCCAGAGGGAAATCAAGCAAGCGACCATGTGCTTAAACAAAAAGCGGCCAATCCTGCCGATCGGCAAGAGTGGCCGCATGTTTCTGCCATCCATTTGGAGCATGTCGCATTCAGCTTGCCCAGAGTTCAGATTTTATCTGTTCACGGGCAACACAGTCAGCTTTGCCATGTCGCGAAGATTTTGTCCATACGCCCCGAGATCTCTGTCAGGCGTTCTGCACCACCGCCGCCCACTTCGGCAGTCGCCCAGCCCGAAAAGCCGACTTCTTTCAATGCGGTAAGAACTTCAGGCCAGTCACAGTCGCCTTCCCCAATCTCGACGCCAAAACCAGCCCCCTTCCCCTGGCTATTGGCTTTCGACCGGCTGAATTCCTTGATATCGATTTTGCCAATCCGCGGGCCTAATGTCCGAATCCAATGTTCGGGCCAGCCATAATGGACAATATTCCCGACATCAAAATAGCTGCCAACGAGAGGCGATTCGAACTCGTCGATGTAATGGGCACATTCGACCGGGCTGAGCAGGAAGTTATTCCATACATTTTCAAAGAGGATCTTAATCCCCAGCTCTTTGGCTAAAGGCAACGCCTTGCGAATCTCTGCCTGTGATCGTTTGTAAGCGTCTTCGTACGAGATCTTTTTGTTGACGACTGCTGGAACAAGCAGGACGGTATCACCGCCATAGAATTTTGCGTCGTGCAAGGATTCTTCGAGGGCTGCCAACCCTTTGGCACGCACCGCTTCATCTGGGCTCGACAGCGGCAATGACCAATGGTCGTAATCCACGACTCCGTGAACAAGCAAGCCGGTCGATTTGGCAGCCTCGACCACTTCATTCTTGTCGTTAACCCGGGCATCCATGTCGATCCCCTCGAAGCCAGCGGTCTTCACCGCTGCAAACTTCTCGGCGATTGTCCCTTTCACACCCACCATGCTGTATTTGACAGCTTTCCTGAGTGGCCCTTTGGGTTGAGGGGTACTCTGTGAGGCGGAGGGTTCCTGGGTCATCGCAAATCCATGGTTTGCAAGGAGGGATGTGGCACCATAGGCACTGGCGGCAGTCATCAGAAAGTCTCGTCGATCCATGGGGCAGTTTTCCTCTTGGTTGGCTGGGCACAGAGTTTGATACGTCCATCAAGGCAGGTCTGTGGGCTGGCAACACTGTGCCGAACGGTGATGGCAGATCTGCAGGCAGTCTGATCATCATCTTGCTGAAAATCTGTTCCCACGAATAAGCCAAGATTTTCGTAAAGATTTCTCGCGATTCACAGTCTATATCTGGTACAGTGTTGCGGGCGGAAAAGTCAATCCGCTTGGTAACTTCCACACACGCCTTTTCAAATCCTGCCGAGGTATTGATGACAGACATCCCCGCCACAAACCCATCAGCTCAAGCCAATCGTCGAGACTTTTTGAAGACCTCTGCCGTCGGGGCCACTACCGTGGCGCTGGCTTCACAAATTGCCACACGGGCCTACGCCGCTGCTGATGATACGCTGCGCATTGGACTGGTGGGCTGTGGTGGCCGTGGGACTGGTGCTGCAGCACAGGCCCTTTCGGCTGACAAAAACACCAAACTGGTCGCTATGGCAGATGCCTTTGGCGATAACATTGAAAACTCACTGAAAAATCTTCAGTCCAACGACAGCTTTGCAGGTCGGATTACCGTCGACGACGCCCACAAGTTCACGGGCTTCGACGGCTGCAAGAACATGCTGGCTGCAGGCGTCGATGTCATCCTCCTCTGTTCGCCACCACACTTCCGGCCAGAACATATGAAGCTCGCTGTTGATGCGGGTGTGCACATGTTTGTCGAAAAGCCGATTGCGGTTGATGCTCCTGGCGTTCGCTCGGTTCTGGAGACTTCAAAGAAGGCGGCCGAAAGAAACCTGGCTGTTGTCTCGGGCCTCTGCTGGCGCTATGACTACGGCATGCGGGCTACGTTCGAGCAGATTCATCAGGGAACAATTGGTGATATCGTTGCCATGCAGTGCAGTTACGACACACGCGGTTTGTGGCGTAAACCGCGCAAGCCCGAGTGGAGTGATATGGAGTGGCAGGTTCGCAACTGGCTCTACTTCACGTGGCTTTCAGGTGATCATGGCAATGAGCAGGCTATCCACAGTCTCGACAAGATGGCCTGGGCGATGAAGGATGTTCCACCAGTGGTTTGCAGTGCCACGGGCGGTCGTCAGGTACGTGTCAGCCCCGATTTTGGCAACATTTATGATCACTTTGCCGCCACTTATGAGTATGCGAATGGGGTGAAGATGTTCTTCCGTAGCCGCCAGCAGGATGGCACCCAGGTCGATGTCAGCGATCACGTTCTGGGAACCAAGGGCCGTGCAGATATCTTCAAGCACCGGATTGTCGACAACGAAGGCAAGGTGATCTGGAAGTACGAAGGCCCGAGGAACAACATGTATCAAACCGAACATGATGAGTTCTTCGCTTCGATTCGCAAGGGACAGCCGATTAACAATGGCGAATACATGTGCTACAGCACCATGCTCGCCATCATGTGCCGCATGTCGGCCTACACCGGTCAGAAAATCACGTGGGAACAAGCCATGAACAGCCAGGAAGTTCTTGGCCCCAAGGCTTATGAGTGGGGTCCACTTCCCGTCGAGCCAGTGGCCATGCCCGGCTTGACACAGTTCATCTAGTCAAACGTCAGATCATTGACTCAATGAATGTTGCGGGGCTCAATCAATGATTGAGCCCCGTTTCTTTCGACCTGGTTTCAGGCCGATACTCAGAATTCAAAGAGAGTCATTCAAGCGCCAGAGAGAGAGACTCTGCGGTCCTGACGAGTCATTCGCAACGTGAGATCCATGGAGAGTTGAGGGGCAATAGAGCATGCTTGCTCCGAGCCGCAAGCATGGCACAATAGCGGTGGGGACCGATTGAGTGGCTGGGGACGGATGAAGATTTTCGACGCCAACCACTTTGTTAAAGACCACGCCCTTCCGCACTGTTTTCACTTTTTTGGGGACTCCAGGGTCGTGCCAACCTCGATCTTACTTGTCAGATCCTGTCTTCTCAGGGGCGACTTGATCAAAGTAAGACTTGATTGATTCATGATAACCGGGAGGAATCTGTTCCTGTTGGATGGCTTCGGCAACGCCCTGCTTCACGGCGGTGGCGGCTTTGCGATAGTCTTCGCTTGCCTGCCCTTTTTCGCCCAATCCTTGAGTCTTGATCGAGAGGAGCATTTTACCGGCCGTGACCTGAGATTGTGATTTTTCGTCAACGAAGGATGTTTCGACCGAATCATCCTCCTGGGCTTTACCACCTCTGCCGATCCCTTCGCCTCCTAAGCCGTTACCATTCCCTTTTCCGTCACCTTGACCATTACATTTGGCCAGCATTTCCTTGTAGAGCTTCTCGTAATCAGAAAGTGACTGGCACTGCTTGCATTTCTCCCCATCGAGAGGGTCAAGCTCGTTGAGCTTTTTGGCAGCCTGAATTGCCTTAAGGGCTTTCTCCAGATTCTGCATGTCCTTCAGATTCTCCATGGCCTGGGAGAGTTCCATCTCAGAGAGTTCCATTGATTCCATCGCAGCCTGCATGGCTTCGCTGGGATTTCCTCCATCTTTCTGGGCCATTTGAGCCTGCTTCCTGGCTCGTTCGAGGGCCTTGGCCATTTCTTCAGAACCGAACTCTTCCCGAGCGAGCTTTTCGAGATTTTCCAGCCGCTTTTTCAATTGTTCCAGCTTCTCTGCCCGCTCGACAGGGTCTTCTGTCTTAGCCAGCTGTTCCAGTTCGTCCTTAATTTGCTCCATCGTCTCTTTGAGAGGTTGCATATTGCCCGAGCGCAACGCCTCTTTGGCCTTTTTCCTCAATGTCTCGGTCTCTTCATCTCCGAATTTCTGGCCTTCTTCAGAGGGGGATGATCGGCTGGCAGATGGTGAACTTTTCGAAGCGGCTTTGACCTTCCACTGCTGGCTGATCTCTTTCTGCTGTTTCAACAATTCCTTGCGATTTTCTTCTTTGCGGGATGGTTCCATTTTCTGGAATGCGAGCTTGAGGTTTTCCTCAAGCTGCTGGTCTTGAGTCATCTCCCGTGATTCCTGGGCCCGCTTGAGCTCCGTCTTGCGAACTTCTGTCATCTTGCGAGTGAGGTTCAGTTGAGCCGAACGCTGCTCGATGACGGCCGCCTGTGCGCGATTACCAAACAGATCCCACTGGGGAAGAAAGAATTGGATTCCGCCTGCCAGCAAAATTAAGCCGAGCAGTGGCCGAATTCTTCGTGAAGGATTCCAGGGTAACACCTTCGCTGGCACCACGGATTGGGCTTTGGCATGGGCCACAGCCAGCACGACAGGCTGATACTCTCCCACAGATGACGACAGGCGAGATACTGTCAAAAACAGATCTTTTTCGCCCAGTGCACGATCCACCTGATGGGCCGCTTCCGAAAGTGTGGGCCGCTTCAAAAAAATGGCAGCCAGTAGTGCTGCTGCAGGGACAATCGCCAGCCAGACGTACATGATCATCTGTTCCGGCGCAAATGCCGTCAGTCGATTCACAATGGTGAGTACAGTCATGGAAGCAGTGAGCACCAGCAGATTGAGCATGGTGAGCTCGGCCCATTGACCCAGCGCCATCCGTCGGCGAACTTTTTCGAGCAGGTGAGTGGTCACATCATTCATGGACATATTCCCGCCAGACTGAACAAAAACTTCATAACGGATTATAGCCAGAAGTTAGCACCGAAACGAGAGGGGATTATTCAGCGAATCTGATGCAGATCTCGGGAGATTCGTTCCCGATTTCTCGACCTCGAACCAGAATCTCAGGTTTTGGAGATATTTTGCGTCAGAATCAGTCGCTACCTGGAACTGAATTCGTTCCCGGTTGCTGGCGAATCCTGGCCGGTCTTCACAACCCAGCGGTAGTTCAGAATTCGTCGGCCATTTTCCTGTTCGAGCCGCAACCAGAGCGTCTGACCATCAAAACGTGCCCCATCGGGAAGATAGAAAATCTTCTTGTCGAGGCCCTGGCCAAGTCGAGGGATGTTAACGCGTTGCCTTCGTTCATTGGGGATAAACAGGCTGCAACGGAAATCGACAATCTCTTCGGGAACTGTCCGGTTCGTCACCCGCTGCTCGATTTCGAGTCGTCCATCGGGAAGCAGTCGATCAATCACTTCGATGGTAATGTCATCCAGCCCCACTCGATAAACCAACGGCATGCGGAATTCGTAGTGTTGATCCGCATCAATTCTGAAGACAATCTCGGCCTCGTGATCACCCAGACTGGCTGTGGCGGGCAATAGAAAGCGGAAAGGAATCCGCCAGGGCTCACGAGCTCTCAACTGAAGATTGCTGCTGCGTGGCTCCGCGTTCCATTCTTTAGGGAGCAAAAGCTCAACTGTAGCCGATGCCCCTTGTGGAAACGTATTCGTGCCAACCAATGCATCCTCATGCATCCCGTATTCACTGCGGCAGCGGCCCCGTTCAAAATGAGTGGCAACGCGCCATTTCGCCAGTGCCGGCGAACATTTTCGAACAATGATCGGGACTGGGCCTACCGGGAGAAGCTGCTGTCCAGTGACTTGATCAATTAATAGCTTTCGCTGGCGTCCCCACAGATCCACGAGCACGGCATCATTTCCCAGATGAGCTTTCTCGGTGGTTTCGCGCTGGTTCCACAGAACTACACAGGCTTCATGCTCATCGATAAAGACCGCATTTTCACTGCGTTGAGGCAAAGTGAAGGCCCCCGCAAACTCCTTTCCCGACAACGAGATCGCCAGAGTTCGCCAGGGGAGAAACATGTTTCCTGGCGAACCATCTGGACTGAACACTCCTGACTGTGGATGAAACGGATCTCCATGCAGAATGGTTTCGATACCAGCTTTCCGCTGCTCGATCAGTCGTTTGGCAAGTTCGCCCGCAATCTGAGGGGGAGTTGTTCCCTTCAAATCGGATGCTTGCAGAACCACCCACTGCTCAGCGGTCTCCGCAGAATTCCGTTTGGGCAACTCGAGACATGCCGGACTGATGACAAAGTCGATCCCGCGAGGAAGTTCTTTGCTTTGAGGTGTCCAGGCAGTTCCCACCATTGAGCCACGACTGATCGATTGAATTTCACTGCGGGCCACGCGAAAGCCAAGTACCGTATTCAGGCCATCGACGAAACTGTGATCGCGATCACTTCCCAGTTGCCAGCGTCTGATATGCGAACCATATCTGGCGAGGGCAGGATGCATCGAATCCGCCCAGATTTCTCGCGGCAGCGAAAAGATCTCGGCAGAGCCCTGCCACTCCTGGCTGGTCATGGCCTGTAATGGTTTGGGAGGCGCACCAAAGACACCCACAATTGTGACACCCTTTTCGGCCAGATCTTCAAAGAACTCTGTCGTTTCATTCATCAGAGTTGGATCGTCGGCTGATTCCCAGACGGGGTACTTCACCCAGGAAGTGGCCGTCTGATCGACCATGGCCGAGAGAGTATTCAAAACTCGTTGTGGCATGACGGATGGGACAGACCAGCCGAACTCTCCAGTGGTCAGTGGTTTTTCCAGAGTTTCGAAGCGCACGAAGGGTCTGGTTTTCTGCAAGACCAGAACGCCAGCATGTGTCAGCCGGGCTTCCATCTGGTAGTGACCATACTCCAGTTGATCCAGATTCCACGTTACTCGCCTGGGTTCCGCCACAGGGGTGGGCTGTGCGTTTGCACTTTGATTGACAGGATTTGACTGCTCCGGCTTCAAAATGCGTTGATCACGGGCGATCAGGTTGCCATCCACATCGCGCGCCGTCAGATCGAGTTGATACTCGAGAGTAGGTTCCAGCCCGGTAAATGCCATATCCAGATTGAAGTTCAGGTCTTTATCTTGAAAGCAATTGAGAGGCGAACTGCCCCAGTCGATATTGGGAAGTCGCACCACCTGCAGATCTGCAAACCAGACATCCCCGCGGACGTCGGTTTGAAATCCATCCACCACATGACAACCGACAACCACAAATGCTGCTTGAGGCGGGAGGGAAATGGGGCCAATTACAGCCGCTTCCCATGCCTGACTGCCGGAGACGGGCTGTGATAACCAGCGTGCTAATCTCTCTCTTCTGGCATCGAGAACTGAGATCGAAATGAGACCCGCTGAATGATTCAGCCCTGAGGTCTGAATGCTCCCGGTCACTGCCAGATTGTAATTCGGATCGACTCGCACCAGCGGACTGTAAAAGACCGCCGGCCCACCGTTCACTCGAAATCGCAGTGCATGATGATCCAGCCCCGGTGGACTTCGATCAATCATCGATTCGACGTAGCGTGGAAAAGGTGCCCCTTTACGACGGAGCCACCCGTCCGGCAGGTCATCCTGATCAAGATCTTCCCGATCATCAAACAGAAACTCCTGAACAACCGTGGCTCCGGAAAAATGCCGCGCGATCTTCGGCGCCAAAAGTTCCTGGCGAAAAGTCTCAGCAACTTTTTGAGGAGCGATCACCGGCTGGTTGGCGGGAAGATTTCCTGAGGGGAGAGGTTCACTATGGGCGTTATCCTGATGAATATCGCTGGCGGATGGTTTGCCTGCTGCCTGATTCTCGGGTGGTGCCGCTGGTCGAGATTCATCGGCGAGCGTCTGAGTGTGCAGAACAATGAAATAGACCCAGACATACCAGCATCGAAAGATGACGGGCCATGTCTTGAACAAAGACCTTCGCAAGCTGGTACTCAGGCGGAACCTCAGCATATTGGCCCTGACGGCGAAAGAATCGCCCGCCAGACTCCCCCGGAAACTATGAATCTGCATTCTTGGAAACCTGGACATACAGATTCATCGGCAGAAATTGCAGCCCGAGCCGACGAGACAGTCCCTGATTGATCACAGGAGACGAAGGAGTTTGCCGAATGATTGCAATCTGTCGATTTCGAAGAGTTTCGGGGCCGTCCGTGTTCCCAAATCCCCGTGTTCCCAAATCCCCGTGTTCCCAAATCCCCGTGTTCCCAAATTCCCGTATTCCCATATGCCATAGAGCACGAGTTCGGCTTTTGAGCCGACCGGAACAACAGCAGACCGGGCTTGCCGAGAAATTGCTCGTTCGACGTGAATCTGAACCCGGCTTAAAAATCCCAGTTCACACGCATGCCGACAAAATTGGCCGTGCTGGTACCGAAGTTTTGTTTGTAAAGGATCGGGTGAATGTAGTTGAACTGCACCTTCGTGTAAGGGTTCAGATACCAGTTCACCCCAAAAGTGAGGTCATGGAGGTTGCCGCCCTGAATGTTCTGGTCATTCAGATCAAGCCAGGACCAGCGTGCTGCCAATTCCCACGCACCCGGCCCCGAAGGTGTCTCTGTTGAGCCCGGTGCGGGCAAAACATTGGTGAAAGGAATCGGGCGCCCAAACATGCCAATCGGTCTGGAGTTTTTGTTCTGGGCGACGGCGTACGGTCGATGCTCGCCAGTGATGAACCAGCTCACAAATGCATAAGCTCCGTGGAAATTCACACGCGGCCCATTGAGCTGATCGACCTGCACATAGTTGTATTCGGTCTGAAATGAAAGCGGCCCACGCACAAAGGCCATTTCAAAATTGATCAAATCGACCGTACTGGCAGGTATGTTCCCCGTGTTGACGAAGTTCGGAATGCTCGCACCACCAGACTCAGACATACGAATTTCTGGTGTCGAAGCAATGCTGTAAAGACGATCATCCGGCCGCCGGATGCTGTGAGCAAAACCAAAATGATTTAGATAGCGGGTGTTGGCTTTATCCAGCCCGGGTGCCCATACGACGCGGTGGGTAAAAGCCCAGTCAGGAGAGTCTCCTGTGTCATCGCCGTAATTGTCGCTGCCTGACTTGAAAAAGCCATATTGCCACATCAGACGCTGAGATTCTGTGGCATTATGGACAGCAATCCCGGTGTTGCGTGCCGGAGCAATCGCATCGGCCAATCCTCGCTCCATAAAAGTGCTGAACCGATTGGCCGAGAGTCTTTCGAGGCTGAATGGTTCAAAGAAATGCCCGACACGGATGGTCCCAAAATATTTGACATTATGATGCCCCACCCAGACATCGAGAAACGATGGTCTGCCAGGGAGAGCAAAATCCATTTCGATGCGGTACTCGTAAAACTCCTGATATCGTCCGACGGCGCCGAGCCGAGCTCGGCGAAAATCGGTGCCATTGGGTGCATTCCCCACAGCGAGGCGATTTTCCTCGGATTGATCGGAAAAGACCGTGTCGACTTGAAGCTGGCCCGTCCAATCAATCGTTGGTCGTTTTTGCTTGTCGGCCTTGGCTGCGAATTCAGACTTCTTCTGCTGCGCTCTTTCTGCCGCCAGCTCGTTCTCAATGAGATCTAAACGTTGTCTCAGGAGACGAAGATCCTCCATCAATTGATCATTTGTCGAATCCGATTCTTCGGCGGCAGGGGCAGGCAGCAGCTCGTCGGGAAGCTTCAGAAAATCCTGATCGCTCTGTGTCAGTAACTCCGGCTCAAAGTCAACCGCTGCCTGAGAATGCTGGGCAAGAACCGGGTCTGCACTTAGACAGAAAGTCCAGGTCGTTACCAGCCCTGCAATCAGCATCACTTTGGTGAAACTCAAAGTTCGCTGAAATCTCGCAGATGAATTCAAAGCCAAAGGACTGGACTTCCGTCTTCGCTGAACCTCTGGCAAGAATATTTGCTGAGCAAACATCGGGAGGAGTTCAATCAGTGAAGAGGGGCAGGCAGGCTGAACTGGTGCCAAATGGCACGAACAGTTCAGATGAATGAAAGGCGGGATTAACGATTATATCGACTGGCGAAGCTACGAAAGTTAATCCACTGATATTCCATTTTTTGAACAATTACTGCTCAAAAGCCTCCATTATCCTCGATCCATTGAGGCTTCGGCAGATCCTGCCTGTTCAAGCCCTATTCCTTCCTCACGAACTCCAGATCAAATCGCGAGTAAACGCATCACTTTTCAATCGAACTGATGGCCTCTTTCAAGACGAGAGCGCTTTTTCGCAATCCCTGATGCTCCTCCGGAGCCAGATGCAGCGGAATCGTCGATTGGACGCCAGAACCTCCCACAACCCGGGGCATCGAGAGTGTGACATCCTCGACACCTTCAATCAGCTTTTCGCGCGCACAGACTGTCAGCACGGCTCGATGGTCATTCAGGATGGTTTTCACCAGTCGCGCCAGTGCTGAACCGATCCCATAGTAAGTCGAGCCTTTTCCTTGAATAATGCGATACGCAGCACCACGCACCCGGTCATCGATAATCTGCTTCTGATGCTCATGCAGACAGATTCCCAGCGAATGGCAGTATTCATCGAGGTGCAGCCCGGCCACTGTGGCCAGCGACCATGTTAAAACCTCGGAATCGCCATGCTCACCAATCACATAGGCATGGACATGGTGAGAATCGACCAGTAAGGCTTCTCCCACCAGCGTACGAAACCGCGCCGTATCCAGCATGGTTCCCGAGCCAATGACTCGACTCGAAGACATGCCGTAACGCATGGCGATATTCGCTGTGAGGTGTGTCATGACATCGACAGGATTTGAGGCCACGACAATCATGGCACCCGGCGCATATTTGAGGACCTGAGGAACAATCTCTTCAAAGACCGCCTTATTGCGGCCCAGGAGTTCGAGACGAGTTTCCCCGGGTTTCTGACTGACACCTGCTGTGAGAACAACAACACTCGCATTGGCCAGATCTGAATATCCACCAGCTTTTACCCGCAGATTATGGGCAAAAGGGACGGCATGAAAAAGATCGTCGGCTTCCGCTTCGGCTCGTGCGGTGTTGCGATCGACCAGAACAATTTCCCGGCCAATACCACTCATGATCATGGCAAATGCGGCCGAGGAACCGACCATACCGCAACCGACAATTCCAACCTTCATGTGATGTTCCTATCTTTTCTGAAACGCCATCTTGCCGATGGACGCACCAGCAAATCTCCGGGCAAACACAGACTTCCCCCTCATGAGGTGAGTCTCTTCCCGGAAGAACTGCGAACCTGACAAATCGCATTAGACTCTGGCAGGGATCCACAAACAAAGAAGATTTCACTCGAACCTGTTGGCTTTGGGGAAGTGTGTCTCTTTCGCAGGTTCAGGTCAGCTCGACTGACGAGTTCCAGTCAGCTCAAAGAAAACATCAAAATGAAGTGAAATTCATGTGACCACGGGGAGCAGAATTGTTCTGATCGCAACTAGGGAATTGCCGTAGGATTTTTTGACGGTTACAATTCGCAAACCAATTGTGGATGACGACTCTCTGAAATATGTACTGATTGTTTGTGGTTAGTATGTGACGGGTCTTGATTCACAGTTTGTGTTCTTGTCGAGCCACCAACGTGATGGATGATCCAGCCCGGAGCAGGAAAGGAATCAAGTCGCGATGATTGCGGGTCGAACGACAGGTCTGCATGCGAGCGTCCTGGCATTGAATCGCCATTACGCTGCAGTGCAGGTGATTTCCGCCAAGCGTGCCTTTTGCCTGCTGGCGAAAGAATTGGCAGAAGTTATTTCCGTAGAAGAAGGTTCCTACCAATCCCTTGATTTTGGACAGTGGCTGGAAATCAGCCAGATCAAGGCCTCTTTGGGAGATTACGAAGAGGATGCGGACTGGGTGCAATCGGTCAGCTTTGCGATTCAAGTTCCAAAAATCATTCGTCTGTTGTCTTACGATCGCATGCCTCGCAATGCCGTCAAATTCAATCGTCGCAACATCTTCCTGAGAGATGAGAATCGCTGCCAGTATTGCGGCAAGAAGTTCAGTCTGCACAAACTCAGTCTCGACCACGTGATGCCAAAAAGTCGAGGCGGGCCGACCTCCTGGGAAAACATTGTCTGCTCGTGTCTGGATTGCAATGTACGCAAAGGTGGTCGTACTCCTCATGAAGCCGGCATGAAGCTGATGTCAACTCCTTCCAAGCCATCTCGCAGTCCGACGATGCAGCAACACCTGGATTCGTCCAAGTATCGCTCATGGAAGGCATTCATCCATGGAGAGTGATTTCTGATCCGGGTAACTCACGGTCAGTTCATGAGTCATGCAGTGCTGGTCAATCAATGTGACGAGGTCTGAAGTCTGCGCATTTGTTGATTGGCAGAACGACCTTAGGGTGCCTTCTTTTTGGGTCGAGCAAACCACAATAAACCCACGAATAGAGCGGCCGCTAAAACAAAATAAACCAGTGGAATGCGCACGCGGGACATGACGACGATGGCCAACGTCGTGCCACCGATCAGCCACCACGAGAATTTCGACCGGAGACTAAGATTCCACTGTTTCGGGCCCAGGAGCCAGAAGGCACCCACCACGATCCCGATGCGGATCAAGATTCCCCCCAGGCCATCCGCCTGCTCGCGATCTGTCAGAATCAAAAAGATCGCCATCCCCAGAATGCCAATGGCAAGCCACCCCAGCAGTGTGCGATTCACTGAGGCCGACGGTGCCATTCGATTTCCTGCGATATGAGAATTTGCAAAGGGATGAATTCAAACCCGGAGGTGTGGCTTCGCCTGATCGAACTCGGATTACGTCGCAGGTTTCAGTTCACCCGAGGGGCCAGACTCTCCCGGTGTTCGCCAGCGATGGCCAGACTCCCACAGGAGTTCATCGGCTTCACGCGGCCCCCATGAACCGGCTCGATAAGGTTCCGGAACCACGGTTTTCTTTTCCCAGAAATTCAGGACCGGATCTACGAATTGCCAGGCGGCTTCCAACTCGTCGCTACGCATAAAGAGGGTAGAATCTCCGCGGAGAACTTCCAGCAAGAGGCGCTCGTAGGCCTCTGGCAGTGCCTGTGCGAAGGCCTCTTCGTATTTGAAATCCATCTTCACGGGGTGAATCTGGTACTGCATGCCTGGCCGTTTGGTAGAAAATCTCAGTGAGATCGATTCACTGGGCTGAATGCGGAAGATCAATGTGTTTGGACGAGCCCCCACGAGGTCACAGATATCGCCTTCACACTCCACCGTGCTGAAGAGGTTTAGTGGTGGAAGTTTGAATTGAATAGCAATCTCGGAAACTCGTTTGGGAAGCCTTTTGCCAGTTCGCAGATAGAACGGGACACCGGCCCAGCGCCAGTTGTCGATTTCCACTTTCATGGCGACATAGGTTTCTGTGCGGGAATCCGGCGCGATGCGATCCTCAGAGAGATAACTGATCGCGGTCTGACCATCGACCATCCCTGTGGAGTATTGGCCGGGAACCACCCAGGACGAAATATCCCCTTTGGTACCTGGTCTCAAACATTTCAGGACTTTCAGCTTTTCGTCGTGCAGATCGGCAGCCAGAAAGCGAGCAGGTGGCTCCATACCAATCAGGCAAAGGAGTTGCAGCACATGGTTCTGCAGGACGTCGCGTAAGGCACCCGATTTGTCGTAGTAACCGCCACGACCTCGTTCCATTCCTTGAGATTCTGCCACCGTAATCTGCACATGTTCCACGTGACTGCGATTGAGGAGTGGTTCAAATATCGAGTTTCCAAATCGGAACAGCAGGATGTTCTGGACAGTTTCTTTGCCCAGGTAATGGTCAATGCGGTAAATCTGATCTTCACGCAGCAAACGCTTCAGGTTGGCACTGAGTTGCTGGGCCGATTCGAGATCGTGCCCGAATGGCTTTTCAAAAACGACGCGCAACCAGCGCTCGTCGTCACGATCCGGGATCATTCCCGCCAATGACAGATGCTCCACAGCCGGTAAAAACAGGTCTGGCGATGTCGCCATGTAAATGACTCTGTTAGCCCCCTGAGCGGCTTGAGCCTCCAGAACTTTCAGATCTTCATCCAGACCTGCATACTCGTTGGCATCTGAAATGTCTGTCTGTCGGTAATACAGCCGTGCGGAAAAACTGGCCCATTTTTCGGAAGGAATTTCTCCGTCGCGCACAGAGGATTGGATAGCATCGAAGATCTCGTTGCGAAATTCTTCATGCGATTTTTCTCGGCGGGCCACCCCCACAATCGGTGAGGTATCGCTGAGGTAACCATCGTTCCAGAGATCGTACAGAGCAGGAAGCAGCTTGCGTGCTGTCAGGTCGCCAGAGGCACCAAAAATCACCACGGTCGCTTGAGGTGTCGTCGTCGACTGACCAGTCATTTCTCTTCCTTCAGGACGGCTTGTCGCCAGAATCGTTGATACCAGGCACTGCTTCAATCTGCAGAGGTCCCAGTGTTGGAGCATCCTGCCATGGGCACACGATTTGAGCAACTCCCCATGGGCGGTTTCAGACAACCACTCAATTTCATGAATATAAAATCAATAGCAGAGCCAATCATTCCAATGGAAGCAGTATTTCGAGTGAAAACTTGTTAGCCACAGAGATTCCAAGGAAATCGCCCTGGCAAATTCAACTTTCACCAAATGGAACGGGATGCTGAATCAGTGACTATTTGCACATGCAATAAACGGCCGTAAGAACATTAGAAACCATCGCGTTTCTACCAGCCCAAACCCGTGTAATTTCTGTGAATTCAGCGATTGTGTCGGGCCAGAAGTCGGATATTCTGAATACAGTCAAAACATTTGACATAACAACCTTGTCAGTTTTATCAACATTTAAATGCTCTTGTGAATCGTTCGCAGGCGAAGTCCAATCATTAACTGTCGATTCGACGACCATTCAAAGAGCATCGTTCGTTTGCTCAATGACCGACAACTTGTCTGATTTTCCGACACACTCATCTTTACAAATCCTTCTTTCAAATTGGGCCCATCTTGAGACAGTATGATTTTGAAAGCAGTGTGGGGTATTGGTTAGGGACAGCCACACAGAGTTACCAGAGAGCACTCAATGCCGAACTCGAGAAGTATGGCATCACCTATCGTCAGTCCCATGTGATTGGATGGCTGGCGAAGGATAAGGAACTCTGCCAGACCGAACTGGCCGAACGGATGATGATCGAACCTCCCACACTCGTTCGAATTCTGGATCGAATGGAGCAGGCGAAACTCATCGAGCGGACAGAAGCCTATGGCGATCGCCGCAAGAAGATCATTCGACTGCTCCCAGCGGCAGAGCCCATCTGGGAAAAGATCGTGGATTGTGTCCTCGATGTCCGCGCGATGGCCGTGGAAAAGTTCACTGCAGAAGAAATTCAGTCTCTGATTGCCGGGCTGAGAAAACTGCACGACAACGTCGTGGCACAAACTCCGGAGGTCGTTCAGCCTGTTTCCTGAGCGATCTCTTGAAGCAATTGATTTCGTTACTTCATATGGAATTCGACGATCTTCAACTCAGGATCTGTGCAGAAATTTTTGATCACCATGGTTCGAGCCATACTCACGACATTTCTGTTGTCAGCCGCATTGCTTCTGAGTGCTCTGCTGATCGACGTCGCCAGGAATCGTGGCATGACTCGGAACAGTGAAACCTATCGCCTGCAGTCGGCTCTGCGAAGCACAGTTCAAGAGTTTGTAGAATCCCTGCGCAGCAGTATCCGGCAGAAAGAGTAAAGCAGGGATTCGACTTGCCGTAGATTGACAAATTCTCTTAGAGGCTATCTCTTCAGACTTCATGGCCCCCAACCAGGGATCAGTGCAAACAGTGATCATCGACGAACTCGCGAATCTGCACCTTTACTCTCATGGCCATCCGGCCATTACCAGAGCGCTGCAATTCCTCGCCTCGCCGGCGGCCCATGAATTACCGACAGGAAAACACCGTCTCGACTCCGACGCTCTCATTGCCATCGTCGAGGAGTATCAGACGAAACAGCCGACAGAAGCTGTCTGGGAATCTCATCGAAGGTATGTCGATGTCCAGTACATCGTCCTTGGAGAAGAAGCCTTTGGGCTCGCACGCACTTCCGACAAGCTCCCGATTCGCACACCCTACTCGGATGAGCGAGATGTCGTCTTTTACGGCCCGGGAACACAACGATTTGTCGCATCAGCCGGGATGTTTCTTGTCTTCTTTCCGCAGGATATTCATGCTCCCGGACTGGCGGTCCATGAACCCAGTCCCGTTCGCAAAATTGTCATGAAGGTGCGCGGCGACTGGGGTTTCAACCAGGACTGAGCTGATCCGGCATCCACAAGGATGCAACTCAAGCAGAGTTGCGGAAGTTGTTCGATTTCCCCGAGAAAGTCGATGGTTTTCCGAGCAGA